>VGSX01000165.1 GCA_016874895.1 Deltaproteobacteria bacterium | reverse complement strand
TCAGAACGATGGCGGCGAAAACAACGGGCCCAAAAAATGCCTTCATTGCCCGATATCCGCCATCAATTGGCAAAATGCTTGATGAGGATGCTGATTTGATCATTTATCTGTCGGAGTAGTATTAAAAGGAGAAAAAAATGGCGCATCAACCTTATTATGCCCATACTCCGGGGCCGGATGGCAACTGGCATGAACTGAACGAGCATCTCCTAGAAGTGGCAAGCCTGGCGGCAAGTTTTGCCCGGCCATTTGGTGCGGAAGGCATGGCCTGTCTGGCGGGATTGTTGCATGACCTTGGGAAAATCAATCCGGCTTTTCAAGCATACCTCCAGGCCCAGGCAGTAGGGAAACCTTATCCTTCTACCCCCCATTCCCCGTGGGGGGCGGCGCTGGCCTATAGCTTATTGAAGTCCAAAAATTTCTGGCCGCAAGTGATCTTACCCGTGTATGGACATCATGCTGGACTTTGGGAGCCAGGGCTGATGTCTGAGAGGTTAGTGGAATACAACCGCAAAAAGCCAGAGTTTATAAAAGAACTTCAGCAATACCTGATTCCCTTGTTGCATCAATGCCCCCAAGTCTCAAAAATCAACGCATCATCTCTGACAGAATTAAAAATGGAATTACGCATCCGTATGATATTTTCTGCCCTTGTGGATGCAGATCGTCTAAACACGGAAAGGCATGATAATCCTCATAAATCAGAAATGCGCCAAGCCGGGCCGGTCCTCTCTGAATTGTGGGAGAGATTTGCCAAGGAACATGAAAAACGCTTGGGCTCACCGAAAGCCACCACGGTAAATCAAATCCGGAAGGAGGTATATGAAGCGTGTCTCAAGAAAGCCCAAGGCCCGCAGGGAGTATATCGCCTCACGGTGCCCACGGGGGGCGGAAAGACCCTTAGCGGCCTGGCCTTTGCTTTAAAACATTCTCTCAAAAACGGGCTTAAGAGAATTATAACTGCTATTCCTTACACCAGCATCATCGACCAAACGGCGCAGGTTTACCGGGATTTTTTGGGTAACGGGGCGGTGCTGGAGCATCACAGCCAGGTGAATGATGAAAAGTATGAATCTCTTTCGGAGTGCGAAGACCAGCAGTCTTTGCGTCTCCGGCTCGCAGCCGAGAATTGGGATTTCCCGGTGATTGTCACCACCACCGTACAGCTTTTTGAAAGCCTCTTTAGCAATAAGCCCGGGCGTTGCCGCAAACTCCACAACCTGGCCCAGAGCGTCATCCTGCTGGACGAAGTGCAGACGCTGCCGCCCGAGCTTTTGCGCCCCACCGTGGATGTCCTGCGCACCCTCGCGGAGGATTATAAAGTTACCGTGGTTCTGTCCACGGCCACCCAACCCGCCTGGGAAAACACCCCATATCTTAAAGAGTTTCAGGTGGAGGTCCCGGAGATTGTGTTGGAGTATCCCCGCCATTTTGCAGCACTCCGGCGGGTGGATTATGAAATGCACCCGGCGCCTCTAACCTTTTCAGATTTGGCTAGGGAAATAGAGGATCAGGCCCAGGTTATGGTGATCCTCAATACTCGCAAAGACGCCATGACTCTTTTCCAGGAGCTGGAAAAGAACGAGGCCCATTACCACCTTTCCACCCTGCTCTGCGGCGCGCACCGCAAACACATCTTGGCAGAAGTCAAAGAGCGGCTGAAGGCCAAGCAACCGGTCCGTATAATAAGCACCCAAGTAGTGGAAGCTGGCGTGGATCTCGATTTTCCGGTGGTTTACCGGGTGATCGGCCCTCTGGATCGCATCGTTCAGGCTGCCGGACGGTGTAACCGGGAGGGAAAACTAAAAGAAAAAGGAAAAGTGTTAATTATCGAATTGGCAGACGGGAAAGCGCCCGGAGGGCCTTATCAAGAAGGACTGGCAAAGGCGCAGACACTGCTCCATCAAAATCCGGTTGAAGCACTTCACAAGCCAGAGTTTTACCAGGATTATTTCCAGAGGCTGTTTCACGACCTAAATCTGGATAAGGAGAATATCCAGGCATTTCGGAAGGATTTGAATTATCCCAAGGTTGCTGAGAAGTATAAATTGATTCCCAAGCTCACCTCACCGGTGGTCGTTCCTTATCAAGAGGCCGGCAACCTTTTAGAGGAATGGAAGGCCTACCCATCCCGGGAAACTTGGCGGCGCCTGCAACCATATCTGGTGAATCTCTATGACTGGGAGGTGCAAAAATTTAAAAAGGATGGAAATTATTGGATTGAAGAGATTATGCCGGGGATTTTTCAATGGAAAGGAGGGTATGATAAGCGACTCGGCTTGGTGGGGGCCTATCATGACCCCTGTGATTTGGTGATTTGACAACCTGGAGGACGGCGATGAAGGCTCATGTCATACTCAAAGTGAGGGGTGATTTTGCCTGTTTTTCCCGGCCGGAATTTAAGGTAGAGCGGGTGAGCTATCCGGTGATGACCCCCAGCGCCGCCCGGGGACTATTGGAGGCCATCTTCTGGAAACCGGAGTTTCGCTGGGAAATACGAGAAATATGGGTGCTCAATCCCATCAAGGAAGTCACCATTATGAGGAACGAACTGGCCGAACGCCAGGGGGGGCATCCGGTATTTATCGAAAACCAAAGGCAACAGCGGGTCAGTTTGGTCCTGCAAAACGTGGCTTATGTGATCGGCGCCGACTTAAAACTAATGCCTCATGCCACGGACCATCTGGCCAAATATCTTTCCCAATTCGAACGCAGATTGGGGCGAGGGCAGTGCTATCACACCCCTTATCTGGGTACCCGTGAATTTCCAGCTTGGTTTGAAGAAGTGGCGGGCGATGAGACGCCGGATGAGATTGACCGGGAAATCGGCGTCATGCTGTTTGATCTGGCCTATATAGAGGACCACGGACGCCAAGAACTATCTTTCCATAGACACGGCTCTCAAGATACCCGTCCTCGTAAGGCAAAGGGCTACTCGGAGCCTTTGTTTTTTTCTGCCCGGTTGGAGGCCGGTGTCCTGAAAGTCCCCGGGGAAAAATACCAGGAGCTTTATAACTTGGAGCGGCGCCATGCTTAGGGAACTGACGCAACTGGCCAAGAAACTGCAAGAAGAAGGGGAATTGGCACCCTTGGGCTACAAGGTATTTTCCCGGCAAAGCCCTATCCGGTGGATACTTCACCTGGACCCCGGAGGAGGAAAACCGATTCTGGAAGGGCCGAAGGATATTGCTGACAAACTCAGGCCGGGACGATACCGTTCTGGGAAAATCGGTCTTGATGAGCACAAGGCCAAGAAACTTAAGCCCTATCTGTTGGTGGATGAAGCTCGATACGCTCTCGGTATTTCCGAACCAGACAGCGAACCTGAAACGAGATTAATCCACCAGGCTTTCCGTCAGTTGCTGGAAAAGTGCTGCCAAGAAACCAATGACAAGGATCTGACAACTATTCTGCAATTCCTGGAGGCATTACCTTTACACTCAGAACTGGCCGAGATTCTTAACCCCATAAAACCCAAAGATGTTGTCACTTTTATCGTAGGCTCCCCGCCTTGTCCTTTTGAACGTCAAATAATTCAGGAATTCTGGCGGGATTTCTTGTTTCAGGAATGTGGCTTCATCCATCCTGGAAATTGTTCTATCTGTGGTAATCGCGGGGAAATTCTTCAGACCCTCCCCCTCGAGGTGGTGATTCTAGGTCAGAAATGCCAGATCACCTCGTTTAACAAAACCGCCTTTAACTCCTTCGGCAAACCACAAACCACTAATGCCAGCCTGTGCAAGCACTGCGGTTTGGGTGGCGCTCAAGCCTTGGACCACCTGTTGAAGGATGAGCGGCACAATCGGGTCCTTGCCCGAGATGACCGGCAGGGTGCTGGGTCAAATCCTCTTCGTAACCAGGTGGCGGTGTTTTGGCTAAAAGAACCGGAGAAAGTCACCGTCGCCGATGAATCCCTTGACCTGCTGGCGATTCTGACGGCCCCCATCCCCGATGATCGCGGTGCCCCCGAAGCAGTAGCCACCCTGGCTTTGCTGGATCAGTTTCTGAAGATGCCTTGGGGGGGCGCTGCCGGCTCCGTAAACCTGCCCGACAATGCTTTTTACCTGGCTATCCTCTCAGCCAACAAAGGAAGACTGGTGGTAAGGGAATGGTTGGCGGTCTCTTTGGCATCCTTACGAGACCGGTTGAGAAATTACCTTCAGGGATTAAAAATAGCCGGACCGCAAGGAGAAGACCCCCGTATCTTTCCCATCCCCCGCATGCTAGGAGTGCTGAAGAACATCCCTGACCGCGGGAAGCCGGGTAAAACGAAAGGTAGCCTGGACCTTAGCCCCAACCTGGTGCGCGGGTTGTTACGCTGCGCCTACCTGGGCGAGCCGCCGCCTTCAGGCCTGTTGGAAACCGCAGTAGGACGGCTCAGAACTCCCAGGGGACGGGAAGACTCAAACTTCTGGATATTGGCGTCCATCATCAAACTGGCCCTGACCTTTAAAAAAGAGGAGGCCCAAACCATGGTGACACTTCTTTCCTATCGAACCGAGCCGGCTTATTTGTGCGGCCGTCTCCTGGCCGTGTTGGAAGAAACCCAGCGCCGGTCGGCTTCCAAAAATCTCAACACCACCATTGTGGACCGTTACTATGGCGGCGCTTCTCTTACCCCCAAGGCCACCCTGGGCGGAAGTCTCATAAACCTGGCCGAAAAGGCATATCTTCCCAAGCTACGGCGGGACAAGAAAGGGCATAAAAAGATGCGCTTGCTGCTTGAGGAAATTTTGTCTGCTCTAAATCTCGCCGGAGGCTTTCCTACCACTTTGACCCTGCCCCAGCAGGCTGAATTTGCCCTGGGGTTTTACCAACAGCGGGCTGACCTGCGCCCGGCGCCCGCCCCGGTCGCCCCGGAAAATTCCCCAACTAAAGAGGAGGTTTGATCATGTCCAGCCATACCGATCCCCAAAAACGCCACGACTTTGTATATCTCTTTGATGTAGTAAATGGCAATCCTAATGGTGACCCTGATTCCGGTAACCAGCCCCGCTTTGACCCGGACACCCTGCACGGCCTGGTCACCGACGTCTGTCTGAAGCGCAAGGTGCGGGATTATGTAGCCCTCATCAAAGAAGAGCCTATTTTTATACAAAGCCAGGTGGCCCTTAATCGACTGATCGTGGAAGGTTATAACTCCGCTAATATCAAACTCACTCAATTACCCGTCAAGGACGCGGATATTATCGCCTGGTTTCAGGAAGTCCAACCCGATGGGTTTGATTGGGATGAAGCAGACGAAGCCTTTACCCTCACCTACGATGGAAGTCAGGGGACCTCGGCCAAAGATATCCAGAACGCCTTGATTGAAGTTTTATCCGATGACCAGAAGCATTTGGAGAAGGCGCTGAAAGAGCTTAGCTCTCAAATTGCCAAATCGGCCCGCAAGCCCTCTCCTGAAGAACGCGGCCAGGCTCGATCTAAGCTTATGGAAAAATTTTACGACATCCGCATGTTTGGAGCGGTTTTATCCACCGGCTTGAACGCTGGGCAAGTCCGCGGCCCTATGCAGCTTTCTTTCGCCCGCTCCATCAGCCAGATCTTTCCCCGGGATATCAGTATTACCCGGGTAGCTGTGACTCGGGAAGCCGATAGAAAGAGGAAAGAGACCGAAATGGCCCGCAAGGCCCTGGTTCATTATGGACTTTATCGAACCAATGGTTTCTTCAGTCCCTACCTCGCCGATAAAGAGAAAAATGGCACCGGGGTGACCAAAAATGACCTGGAAATTTTCTGGGAGGCCCTCCTCAACATGTTTAACTACGACCGCTCCGCCGCCCGGGGCGAGATGGCTTGCCGGGGCCTTTACATCTTTTCCCACGACAATCCCAAGGGCAACGCCTCAGCCCATAAACTCTTCGAAATGATAAAGGTGTCGGAGAAAAATTACGAGACACCGCCTCGCCAGTTCCTGGATTACCAGGTGACGCTTCCAGAGGGCGTCACCTTAGCGGAAGGCGCTACCCTCTCAGAGAATGTGACCCTCTTGCCGGATTTGCGCCTCCCCCCCGGCGTCACCCTCACCGTCCTGGAGGGGTGAGTTATGGATGCCGACGACGCATCGCCGGATGGTTGGGGAGATGACGAGCTTATTCCCATCTCCGCCGTCCAGCACTATAGCTACTGCCCCCGGCAGGCGGCCCTCATTCATGTGGACCTGGTGTGGGAGGAAAATCTCTATACCCTGAGGGGGCGGTTTGTCCATGAGTTGGTGGATCAGCCCGGCGCCGAAACCCGGGACGGCATCCGGGTGGAACGCAGCCTGCCCTTGTGGTCCCGGCGCTGGGGGCTCATCGGCAAGGCGGATGTGGTGGAATTTCACGGGAATACCCCCTATCCGGTGGACTACAAGCACGGCCCCCGCCGACGGCAGGAACATGACGCCTTGCAACTCTGCGCCCAGGCCGTGTGCCTGGAAGAGATGACGGGAATGCCGGTGCCCCGGGGCGCGCTCTTCCATGCCACTTCCCACCGCCGCCAGGAAGTGAAGTTTGATGCCCCCTTGCGCTGTCGCCTTCTGGAGGTGGTGACCCAATTGCGCCGGGTATTGGCGACTGCCGACCTGCCCCCGGCGCCCAATGACAAGCGTTGCCGCCAATGTTCCTTGCGGCCTTCCTGCCTGCCCGAAGTGGTGGCGGATCAACGCCGCATGGCCCGGTGGCTCTCCGGCCTCTACCGGGTGGAGGACGACCCATGAGAACTTTGCTTAACACTCTTTATGTACAAACCCAGGGAGCCTATCTGCGGCTGGATCACGAAACCGTGCGGGTGGAAGTGGAGAAGGAATTGAAGCTCCAGGTGCCCTTGCACCATCTGGGAGCCCTGGTGGTGTTCGGAGAGGTGATGATTTCCCCCTTTCTGCTGGGGAGGTGCGCCCAGGATGGCCGGGCCGTCACCTGGCTGAGCCGCACCGGCCGTTTCCTGGGCCGCCTGGAAGGGCCGGTGTCCGGTAATGTCCTGCTGCGCCGGGCCCAACACCAATTCCTGGACCACTCCGGCCCTACCCTGGAGTTGGCCCGCCACCTGGTGGCCGGTAAGATCAAAAACCAGCGCCAGGTGGTGATGCGCAGCGCCCGGGAGACCGAAAAGGAAGAGGACCGGCAACCCCTGGAAGATACCGCTCGCCTGCTGACGAGCATCTTGTTTGAAGTGCCCCAGGCCCAGGATTTGGATTCCCTCTTGGGCCTGGAGGGGGAAGCGGCCCGGAGCTATTTCGCCTCTTTTACTCACATGATTTTAGGGGACCGCGACACCTTCGCGGTCACCGGCCGCACCCGTCGGCCACCCCTGGACCCCACCAACGCCATGCTGTCCTTTCTCTACGCCTTGCTTCTCAGCGATTGCCTGGCCGGGGCCCAGGGCGCCGGTTTGGATCCCCAGGTGGGCTTTCTCCACGCCCTCCGACCGGGACGGCCGGCCCTGGGACTTGATCTCATGGAGGAATTAAGGCCGATATTGGCGGATCGCCTTACTCTGACTCTTATTAACCGCCGCCAGGTGACCGCCCAGGATTTCGAAGAACGCCCTGGAGGTGCGGTCTTTCTTAAAGAAACCGCTCGGAAAAAAGTGGTGGTTGCCTACCAGGAACGCAAACAGGAGGAAATTTTCCATGGGGTGGCGCAGCAGCGGATGCCGTTGGGACTGGTACCCCATGTCCAGGCCCGCTTGCTGGCCCGCCACCTGCGGGGCGACCTGGCGGCTTACCCTCCTTATGTCCATAAGTAGGAGGCAGCATCATGCAGACGGTTTTGGTCACTTACGATGTGGCCACGGATTCCCCGGAAGGACGCCGGCGCCTCCGGCG
>VGSX01000164.1 GCA_016874895.1 Deltaproteobacteria bacterium | reverse complement strand
GGAATGAGAAGTTTGTTCGAAGGCGGGATGCGCTCCGCTTTCCCGCCCTACAGAGAACTTTTCAGGACAGTTTCTCATGGACAGGGGCCCACCCGTAAGGAATGAGAAGTTTGTTCGAAGGCGGGATGCGCTCCGCTTTCCCGCCCTACAGAGAACTTTTCATAACAGAGTGTTTTTTGCTGAAAGCTGATTGCTGATAGCAGAGCGCCAATATTTTTTATCTCAATTGAAGAGAGGTCCTGGCAATAAACGGGGATGCTATGAATTTAACGGAATTAAAAGAAAAGAAAATCGGTGAATTAACAGGATTGGCACGGGAATTTAATATCGAAGGGGCTGCCGGCCTACGCAAGCAAGAATTGATTTTTGCCATTCTGCAGGCGCAGACAGAAAAAAACGGTTTTATCTACGGCGAGGGCGTCTTGGAGATTCTGCCCGACGGTTTCGGTTTCCTGCGGTGCCCGGATTACAACTATCTGCCGGGACCGGATGACATCTATGTATCGCCCTCCCAGATCCGGCGGTTTAACCTAAGGACGGGGGATACGGTTTCAGGCCAGATCAGGCCGCCCAAAGAGGGTGAAAGATATTTCGCCCTCCTGAAAGTGGAAAATATTAACTTTGAAGACCCGGACAGCACCAGGGATAAAATACTCTTTGATAACCTGACGCCCCTCTATCCCAATGAACGGCTGCGCCTGGAAACCTTGCCGGATAATTACTCCGCCCGCATAATGGATCTCATGACGCCCATCGGCAAGGGGCAAAGAGGGCTTATTGTGGCGGCGCCCCGCACCGGCAAGACCATGCTGCTGCAAAACCTGGCCAATAGCGTGGTGTCCAATCATCCTGAGGTGGTTCTCATTGTCCTGCTCATTGACGAGCGGCCGGAAGAGGTGACCGACATGCAGCGGTCGGTGAAGGCCGAAGTGGTGAGTTCCACCTTTGATGAACAGGCCCAGCGCCATGTGCAGGTGGCCGAGATGGTGTTGGAAAAGGCTAAACGACTGGTGGAACATAAACGGGACGTGGTGATCCTCCTGGATTCCATTACCCGCCTGGCCCGGGCCTACAACACGGTGGTGCCCCCCAGCGGCAAGATCCTGTCAGGCGGGGTGGACTCCAACGCCCTGCACCGCCCCAAAAGATTTTTCGGTGCGGCCCGGAATATCGAAGAGGGTGGCAGCCTTACCATCATCGCCACGGCTCTCATCGACACCGGCAGCCGGATGGATGAAGTGATTTTCGAGGAATTCAAAGGCACCGGCAACATGGAAATCCATCTGGACCGCAAGTTGGTGGAAAAGCGCATCTTCCCCTCCATCGACATCAACCGTTCCGGCACCCGTAAAGAAGAGTTGCTCATGAACCAGGATGACCTCAACCGGGTCTGGATCTTGCGCAAACTCCTGTCTCCCCTCAATCCCATCGACAGTATGGAGTTTCTCCTGGAAAAAATGCGGGGTACCAAAAACAACGCCGAGTTTTTGGCTTCCATGAGCCGGTAACCCGGTCCGGAGTCATCAACACAAGCCTTGCCCCATGAACCAGCCGGCGCCATCGCCCTTGCCGGGCCGGGGAGTCTCTGTTTGATTATGAACTTTGGTTGATTAATAATTTTTGCCTTTCCTGGGAAATTCTTATCTTTTCAGCTTGACAAGCCCTTCATTTTTAAGGTTACAATGCAGCTTGGGGAAGATGTTTTCCTGCCGCCGGCAACCGGCGTCTTAAACGTCGCAGCTAACCGTTGGGGTGGCTGTAAGCGCTCAGCGGTCAGCCTGCGGCCGTCAGCTCATGCTTTAAAATAAAATAGTTATCCCAAGCTAGCAGATCGTCGGTTTATCGCTCAGTTTGCCTAACCTGTTGTTTTTTCTGAAAGCTGATTGCTGATAGCTGCTAGCTGAACGCCCACACCTTTTTAAGACGGAGACAGGCGATGGAACTTCCAAAAATTAAATCGGTGGCCATCGATATCGTGGTGGACAATTTTATCGATGTTTTTGAGCCGTCACTTCCGGGTCTGGTGGAGCGCATGCCGCCCGGACGTCTGAAAAAACCCTTGATCGCGGCCCATGGTCTGGCCATGCTGGTCACCCTGACCCAGAACGGCCAGACCCGGCAGATTCTCATGGATACCTCAAATTCGCCCCTGGTGCTCTTCAACAATCTGGAAGCCCTGGAAAAGTCGGTGGATGACATTAACGCCCTTTTTCTCAGCCATGGCCATCCCGATCATTACGGGGGCCTGGGGGAGCTCCTGGCCCGGCGTCAAGCTGCCTTGGACATCTACCTGCACCCGGACAGCTACATCCCCAAGCTTCTCATTACCCCCAAAGGGCGGGTGGGGCCGTGGACCCTGGAGCGGGAACAGCTTGTGGCGGCCGGGGCCAGACTCCAGGAAAACACCGGACCCACCCTGGTGGCGGGCATGGCCCTGCTTACCGGCCCCACGGAGGCCAGTGTGGGTTATGAAACGCCGTTGCCGGGCCCCAAGCGCCTGATAAACGGCAAAGAGGAAAAGGATGAGTTCCAGGATGAACAGGCCTTGGTCGTGAACGTTCAGGACCGGGGCCTGGTCATCCTGTCGGCCTGTTCGCATCCCGGCATTACCAACATGATCCGCTATGCCCAAAAGCTCACCGGAGAGACCAAGGTGGCCGCGGTTATCGGGGGTTTTCACCTCACTGCCGGCGGACCGCAATTGATCCAGAATACCATTAAAGGACTCCAGGAACTCGACATCGACCTGATTGTTTCAGGCCATTGCACCGGCTTCCGGGCCCTGACGCAATTGATTGTAGCTTTTCCAGAGAAATTTATGGTCAGTTGCGTGGGGACGCGGGTGACCATCGGTTCCTGATGGGACGTCTGGCCCTTGCCAATCCGCCAGCGCCGGAGGTGAGCTGTAAACGGCACTGCTTGTGATTAAAGCTCAAAGAGAGATTCTCGGGGGCAGGGGTGCGTCCCGCCTGAGCACAAATAAACAGGCTGGAAGCCTGTTCCACCGTTTATGAGTTGCGCACCGCGGCTGTAGTGGGCGAACCGCCGGGATTATGTGAAATTTAGGCGGGCGTGTTCCTCGACGGCCTTGTCCAGGTCGAACATGCGGCGGCCGTCCGGATGCTCAATGACCGCATAATTATGCACGTTGGAAAGTTGATAGGTGGTCACGCGGATATTTTCCAGTTGTTCGAGTATCTTGTTTAAATAGTCATAACAGGGGTGCTCCGGGTCCATTTCCAGGGTCATCAGGCTGATGTAGCCCATTATGACCTGTAGATATTGATTGAGCTTGTGGGCCAGGGTGTTGCTGATTTCGGTGACCCCGGCCAAACGCTCCTCCTCTAAAACCCTGCCCGCCAGATTATGGGGATCAAGCATGTCCTCCACCATGAGAAGCACCCGGCCCTCGTGGGAGTTATCATCGGGAAGCGGTATGCTGCGGCAGAAAAGCTTCTGGCCTTTCCGGGTCAGGATAATCTTGCCAGACTGAAGATGCTCGAAAATTCTCTTTGGATCAGCTTCGGCCAGGCGTTCCGGCCCCGGCCAGGAATTTGCCAGGGTTAAATCGGGAATCAGCCGGGAATAGAGTTCTCCCCGGGCCTGCTGGCAATCAAGTTCAAATAACCCGGCCGCGGCATGGTTGCCATCACAAAACCTGCCGTGTTGATCAAAAACGAGTAACGCGGTTGGGAGATACTGGAGAATAGTTAGCTCTGAAATCATGAGATCCCTCATCAGGCCACCAGGGCTTTGTCTTCCTTGACGTAAACCGATATTATCATAAACTCCCCGTTTTACAAAATCCTACAGATTTATCGGCTTGTAACAAATATTTGTTAAATTTCTGTGGGAGAGTGAAGCAATATCTCGAGTTAAAAAGATGACAAGGACGGTAAGGTCAGGTAAGGTAAGATACCGTACAACGGAAATTTTTTTATCCTGAAGACAATGAAGATAATCATCGCCCAACTTAACCCCACCGTTGGGGACCTGCAGGGAAATACGAATCGGGTGGTCGAGTTGTTTACCCGAGCGGCGGGGTCTGCGGATCTGATAGTTTTTTCGGAACTCTTCCTGGTGGCTTACCCTCCCCGGGACTTATTGGAAAAGCCCACCCTCATCGCCGGCGTCCGGGAGTCGGTGGCTGAACTGCAGAAATTATCTCGCCAGTATCCGGAAACCGGTCTCGTCGTGGGGGCGCCCATTCCTTCGGAGCTGGCCATGGGCAAGGGCCTGTATAACGCCGCCTTGCTGATTCACCGGGGCGAGGTCAGGTGGCAGGCTAAATCCCTGTTGCCCAGCTACGATGTCTTTGATGAAACCCGATATTTCGCCTCGCCCGGCCAGGTCCTGGTCCTGCCCTTCAAAGATCATCTCCTGGGCATATCAATCTGTGAAGACGCCTGGTACGAGTATGAGGCCAACTCCCGCAAGTTATACCGCTTTAATCCCATTCAGGAGCTGGCCCAGCAGGGCGCCAGCGTGTTCATCAACATATCGGCCTCGCCGTTTTTTTGCGGCAAAGAAGAGATCCGCTACCATCTGTTCAGACGGCATTGCCAGAAGTATAACACCCCCTTTATTTACGTCAATCAGGTGGGGGGCAATGACGAACTGATTTTTGACGGCCGCAGTCTGGCCCTGGATGTTCGGGGGGAGCTTCTCAGGGTTCTGCCGGCGTTCCAGGAGGCCGTGACGACCGTGGACTTAAGCCGACCGGCCCCCCGGCAAGCCTTTCAGCCCCTGGATAAAATCGCCTCGGTGCACGACGCCCTGATTCTGGGGCTGCGGGATTATCTGCGGAAATGCGGCTTCTCCCGGACGGTGGTGGGACTGTCCGGCGGCCTTGATTCCGCGATAACCTGTTATCTGGCCCAACAGGCGGTGGGACCGGAAAACGTCCTGGGCGTGATCATGCCCTCATTATATTCCTCCCCGGGCAGCATCATTGATTCGGAAAAATTGGCCCGTAATCTGGGCGTAAAAACCGTCACCATCCCCATTACCCCGATTTATCAGGCTTATCTGGCCTCGTTGCAGGAACATTTTCCGGTGGCTGAGCTGGATGTTTCCATGGAAAATATCCAGGCCCGCATCCGGGGCAATATACTTATGGCCTATTCCAATAAATACGGCTACCTGGTCCTGTCCACGGGCAACAAGAGCGAACTGGCCGTGGGTTACTGCACCCTGTATGGGGACATGAGCGGCGGGCTGGCGGTGATTTCCGATGTGCCCAAGACCATGATCTATGAGCTGGCCGGGTATATCAACCGCCGGGGTGAGGTAATCCCTGGAGAGATCATCACTAAACCTCCCTCCGCGGAACTGCGTCCGGACCAGAAGGATCAGGACACCTTGCCGCCCTATGACATTCTGGATAAAATATTAGAATATTATATTAACGACGGCATGTCCTGCCAGGAAATTGTGGCCCAGGGTTTTGATCCGGAATGCGTCCGCTGGGTCATGCGGGCGGTGGATCGCAATGAGTATAAACGGAGACAGGCGGCCCCCGGTCTCAAGGTGACCTCCAAGGCCTTCGGCAGCGGCCGCCGGATGCCCATTGCCGCTCGTTACGAAGTGTAACCGGTTTGAACACGAAGGGAAATTGTGATATCTTTTAAAGAGGCGCACAGTCTGCCGCACCCGATGAATTAACGCAGACCGCCGGAATCTGCGATCTTGCTGATATCAGGCGATTTCCTTAAGTTTAATTCTGATGATCAATAACCACCTGACCCTGCCGGGGGAAGGTCAAGCCACGGAGAAAACGGGGCCATGAAAGTGTACGTGCCGAAGAATTGCGAGCATTGTTACGGACGGGGCTGTTTGTGTGAAGAAGACATGAACTCTATGCCGCCGGAATTCCTGCTCAGCGAGGAAGAATATCAACAATTGCTGCCGCAGGAGAAGGAAAACTGGGTCATTGTCTCCACCTGCGGCTGTGCCCTGGATTAGACGGTTGGTGCCATAAATTCTTTTGTAAGCGTTCAGCGGTCAGCTTGCAGCCGTCAGCTAATGCTTTAAATTCAAATAGTTATTCTAAGGTGGCGGATCACTGGTTTTTCCCTTAGTTTCCCTAACCCATTGTTTTTGCTGAAAGCTGATTGCTGATAGCTGAACGCCTACATTCTTTTTAACCCGGGTGGGCCTCCCCGCCCTTTTTGCATCATATTTGGGGGGATGCAATGCTTTCTGAACCGGTGTTAGTGACGGGGGCCACAGGCTATGTGGGCGGGCGGTTGATCCCGCAGTTGCTGCAGGCCGGGTATCGGGTCCGGGCCCTGGGCCGTTCTCTGGGGAAAATGCAGTGCCGTCCCTGGGCCAGCCATCCCAACCTGGAACTGGCCCAGGGAGACGTTCTGGACCTGAGTTCCCTGCAGCCGGCGGCCCGGGGATGTTGGGCGGCTTTTTACCTGGTGCATTCCATGATCGCGGCCCCGGATAAATATTCCGAGGCCGACCGCCAGGGGGCCCAAAACATGGTCCAGGCTGCGGCTGAGGCGGGCCTCAACCGTATTATCTATCTGGGGGGGCTGGGCCAGCTGGAGGACCCGAACCTGAGCGCCCACTTGCGCTCCCGCTATGAGGTGGCCCGGATTCTCCAGTCCGGTCCGACGCCCACCACCTTTTTGCGCGCCGCCATGATCCTGGGCTCCGGCAGCGCCTCCTTCGAAATTCTGCGCTACCTGGTGGACCGCCTGCCGGTGATGACTACCCCTACCTGGGTGCGCAATCCCGTGCAGCCCATAGCCATCAGCAATGTCTTGAACTACCTGCAGGGCTGCCTGGAACACGACGAGGTCCTGGGACAAACCTTCGATATCGGCGGGCCGGATATCCTGTCCTATCAGGAGCTCTTCCGGATTTATGCGGCGGAGGCCGGGCTGCGGCAACGGTGGATCATTCCGGTGCCGGTGCTGACGCCCGCCCTGAGTTCCCTCTGGATCCATCTGGTCACCCCGGTGCCCTCGGCCATTGCCCGCCCTCTGGCCGAAGGCTTGCGCAATCCCGTCATCTGCCAGGAAAACCGCATCCGGGAGATCATTCCCCAGAAACTCCTGACCTGCCGGGAGACCATCCGCCTGGCCCTGGAAAAAATCAGCATGCAGCAGGTGGACACCTGCTGGACCGATGCCGGCGCCGCCATCCCCCCGGAGTGGGTGTATTGCGGCGATGTCACTTATGCCGGGGGCACCATCCTGGAATGCGGCTATCAACTCACAATCCAGGCCACCCCGGCGGCGGCCTGGCAACCCATTGTCAGGATGGGCGGCAAGAACGGCTACTACTTTGCCGACGCCTTGTGGAAGCTGCGGGGGGCGCTGGACCGGCTTTTGGGTGGCATCGGTTTCAGAGGCGGGCGGCGGCATCCCACCGAACTCTATGTCGGGGATGCCCTGGACTTCTGGCGGGTTTTGGAGGTGGAACCCGAAAGGCGTCTGATGCTGCTGGCCGAGATGAAGCTGCCCGGCGAAGCGATCCTCGAGTTCACCCTTACCCCCTCGGGACCGGACCGGGTGGAAATCAAGGAATTATCCCGGTTCCTGCCCCGGGGCCTGGGTGGCCTCATCTATTGGTACGCAGTCTATCCCCTGCACCAATATGTCTTTAAGGGTATGCTAAAGGCATCGGCCGAGAAAATCGGCCGCCCCATTGTTTCCGGCCCGCAGCGCTTCACGCCCAAGCTGCCCCAGGCCTGCCGCCTGCCGGAGAAAAAATTGTGACAGCCAGCCAATCCTTCTGTCAGCTGTCAGCTATCAGCTATCAGCTGTCAGCTATCAGCTTTCAGCAAAAACAAAAGGTTAAGTCAACGTAGGCGTTCAGTTATCA
>VGSX01000163.1 GCA_016874895.1 Deltaproteobacteria bacterium | reverse complement strand
GTAAAATACGTCTGCGGCTTGCTTTTAGCCCGAGCCGGGTTATTTCCTCTATAAAGAAAATCATTAAATATGTTGCATAATGAAAGCATCGGAATTGGGAGCACGCCGGTGGGTAGTTACCTAGAGGACGATGCAGCCAAAACAATTCAACATGCGGTTTGTATCTTCCAGCAACCCTGGTGGCTGGACGCGGTTGCCCCTGGGCAATGGAGCGAAGCAATAATAAATCGGGGAGGTAGGATTATTGCCCGGTTCCCTTATGTGGCAAGGAAAAAATACGGATTAACCATTATTAGCCAGCCTCAATTGACACCTCACCTCGGTCCTTGGTTCTATCAATCTGATCATCAAAAGAATGTATATAAAATTGCCGAGCAAAGAAAATTAATGGCTGAACTATTAGACCAAATTCCACCTTTTGACTACTTTTTCCAAGGCTTCCACTATTCTGTCACTGATTTCGTGCTATTCCACTGGCAAGGCTTTCAGCTAATTCCCAGATATTATTATGTCATTAAAGAACCTAATCTAGATATGGTTTGGGAAGGCTTGGATAGAAATGTGCGCACTACAATAAGGAGGGCAGAAAAATATGGTATCACAATAATTGAAAGTGATGATATAGATACTTTATTAAAGATAAATAGAATAACTTTTGAAAAACAAGGGTTGAAAGTTCCCTATTCCAACGATTATGTTCGCAGGATTGACGAAGCCTGCAAACGCCATCAAGCCAGGAAAATTCTTCTGGCGTATGATCGTAACGGAAGGTGCCATTCAGGATTATATCTTGCTTTTGACGAGGATTCGGTTCATTCACTTATCGGCTGCAGCGATCCGGAATTGAGCGCCAGCGGGGCCTATACCCTCACCTTTTGGGAAGGCATAAAATTTGCCACAGCTACATCGAGAAGCTTTGACTTTAAAGGGTCATGGCTCAAACAGGTTGAACCTTTCATCCGGAGATTTGGCGGCCACCAGCAACATTACTGCAAAATTATGAAAATCAATTCATCAATCTTAAAGATAGCTTATCATGCTAGAGAATATGCCAGAACCTTAATAGGCCCTAGGCTCTCTGGTATTGATTAGGACAAGTGTGAAACTGGAAAAAAATAGCCCATGGGCAATTTAAATCCGACCCATTCGAGGTCAACCCCCGGGGCCCAAACGCTGATCATCGAAACCCCGGCGACCTATCCGGCGGAGCGCCATTACATTCTTACGGCGCTCCTGGCGGATTGGCTGGGCCTGCCCTGGCAGAGAGTCGACGCCCAGCGGGAGGACACGCGGATTAGGATGGCAGGTCATAATGGTGAAATTTTGATGCCGGACGTGCTCTTCCAAACCGCTCCGCAAACCTGGCTCACATCAAGCTCCCTGCCCAGTCGGCCCCTGGCGGTCTGGGACACCGCCGAACTAGGCCTTGAGGTCAATCTTATCTCGCGGCATTTGCCGGTGATCTACGGCGATCACCGGTCGCCCATGAGCAGCCTGGCCCCGGGGAGAATCTGTCTTCCCCTGGATGTCTTTGGCAGCGCGTTTTTCATGCTGACGCGCTACGAAGAAGTAGTGATCCCTGAGCGTGACCAGCATGACCGTTTCCCTGCCAGGGCCTCGCTGGCTTATCAGGAAAGTTTCCTGGAACGGCCGCTGATTGATGAATATGTCCAGGTGCTCAGGGCGAGCATCGAGTACCTCTGGCCGGGTGCGGCAAAGCCGGTTCCGGAGCCGGAAATGCGGCTTACCCACGACGTGGATGCCCCGGCCCGTTACGCCCTGGGCGGTTTCGGGCGGATGCTGATCCATCTGGCCGCCGACGTAGTGAAAAGGCGCGCCATCAGAAGCCTGGTGAGCGGCCCCCGCGCCTGGATCAGGGGCCCCAGGGCGTTGGACCCGGCGGATCCGTTCAATTGCTTTGACTGGATCATGGACCTGTCCGAGAAACACGGGCTTCGAAGTGCGTTTTACTTTATAGCCGGTTGGACCGATTCGCAGAAAAAGCCGAACTATGACATCGAAATGCCGGCGATACGACGACTGTTGCGCCGGATTCACGACCGAGGGCATGAAATCGGCCTTCATCCAAGCTATAATACTTACCAACAGCCTGACCTGATTGCCGCCGAAGCCGCCCGACTCAAGTTGGTGTGCGCCGGGGAGGGCATCCAGGAGAAGGCTTGGGGGGGGAGGATGCACTTTCTCCGTTGGCGGACCCCCACCACCTTGTATGGCTGGGAGCAGGCGGGGATGACGTACGACTCCACACTGGGCTACAGCGACCATGCCGGATTCCGCTGCGGCACCTGCCGGGAGTATCAGGCATTTGACCCGGTGGCGTCGCGTTCGCTGAACCTGCGCCTTCGTCCGTTGATCGCGATGGAAACCACGATTATCGGTAAAAAGCACATGGGACTGGGGGTGGGTGAAGCGGCTTATGAGGTCTTTCTTAAACTGAAGAGGGCCTGCCGGGCGGTCAATGGGGCTTTTACCCTGCTGTGGCATAACTCGAAGCTTATGACCACCCGCGACAAAACCCTGTACCAAGCGGTGTTGGCGGCGTGAACCAAGCACCTAGGGGTGCGGTTCTCGGGAGCGACCATCGATTAGCGCAGTATACCAGGATAAATGCACGGCATGAATTGTGCCATATAAGAATCTGTAACCAATGGACGCTGGGTTGCTATCTCGGATCCGGGGGTATGCTTTCCTCCTTTGGTTGGCATTTTCCTCGGCAGCTGGCAGACTGCTCTAAATTGTTGAGTGCAAAAGGTGTAATCCATGAGAACTATTCTTTTCTTGGCTAGTTTGCTCGTCGGGGTTTTTGCTCCAGATATCCATAAACTGTTTCTGAGTGTCATCGCCTTTTTGATGGGCAAATCCGTGGGACTTATTGAATTATATGGGAGATTGGGAGACATCATAGTAGCTTCAGTCATTTTATCTTTATTACTTATAGTGGTAATATTCAATTTCAGAAGCATACGCTCCCTGATGAATATACCGTCTCTGTTAATGGTCGTCTTGGGATTGCTCATGACCATCAGCCTGATTGAATACTCGGACGAGTTATCCAGGGAAAACTATGTACGGTTTATGGGGGGCAATCTATTACTTTTCTTTGCTGCTCTGTTCTTTTGCAGAACACCTGAGACAATAAAACGTGTTTGGAATGTCTGGATCATGGCAAGTATTATCCTGGCGTTGATCTCGATTTATGTTTTCATGCAGGGTATTACCTGGTCCTCGGGAAGAAGTATGTTATTCCCCGGCACTGGAATAAGAAGCGGGTATTTCTGTGCTCTATCAGTTGTTTACCTCATGGCCGGCTTGCTATTTGATAGCAAATCCGATTACCTGTTTTGGAAGCTGGGGATTACCGGTTTGTGCATGGTTGGAATTCTGCTATCCGGGGCCAAGGCCGCTTTCCTATTGGCAACCGGTTTTTTGATTTTACTTTATGGCGCCAATTTTGTTTTAATTAAAAAAAGAAAAAAGATAGCAATCATACTTTCAGTTTTTACCGTTATAATTGCGAGCGCCATTTTTTTTAAATCTATAATGCAAATGCAAGAAGAAGGAATTACCACAGGTTATCTGGCTCATACATTTGATAGTGATTCATATGGCTCAGCAACTAGTTATAGAATGGGTATACATGAGACATATCTTAATATAGGCATGAAAGATATTTTCTTTGGCAGCGGAATTTCGGCAATTTATACTTATGAATGTAGAACCCACAGTCTATTAATGGCTTTTTTTGTCCAATTAGGCCTTATAGGTGTTACGATTTATTTACTGTTTTTAGCCGGTGTTTTGTTAAATGGTCTTTCATTGGTAAGAAAAATGATATCGAGGGGCCATCTGAACGGCTTGGTTGTATCTTGCTTTTTATCAGTTATTTTTTTGGCTATGAAGGGAGAAGTTACCGGAGATGTTGCTGGCAACAGAGAACTATGGCTGTTTTCCGGGATGCTCCTGGGATTGGGATCGCCCGCTGTACATCTCCAAGGCTTTAAGCGCCGGCGCTTTGCGCGTCGACGCCATATCGCGTTTACGGCTGGCGCAGGCGTTGCCAGGAACAGGGTTGCCGCGCCCGGAACCTTCAATTCTAGCGTACGATTAGCATCGGGGTCAACCCTCGGTCAGACGGGGGGCCATGATTGAGATCCGGAAATGGCGGAATCCCCGAGGAAGACCATAAAAATATGAGATCCAGAAAAATCAAGATTATTCTCCTGATATCTTTGCTTGCGCTTTGCCTCGGGGCTAAGGAGGGCGGAATCGCCCCCTACGCCTCTTGGAATAATCTGCCTAATAAGCCAGAAATCACTGTTGGCGATGATGGATACGCCACCTTCGCCGAAGCAGTGGCCACTTTAAACGCTCGTGGCGCTGAGGTTACGCTAGTTTTGCCACCAGGACCCCACAAAGTAGGCAAAGATCTTACAGTAAAATCCAATATCACCTTGGCGCCCAAAAGGGGAGCGATTATCACCCGCGACGGCGGCTTACATCTGACCATTCAAGGTCCATTCGAATGTGGGTTGTGGCAGTGTTTCGCGGATAACAGCCCCAGCCGCCAATGGGTAGTCTTTGCCGTCGGGGTCGTCAAGGAAGTTATTCCCGAGTGGTGGGGGGCGGCGGGAGACGATAACAAGGATAACACCGCCGCCCTCCAGGCGGCCATCAATGCGGCCGAGTGTTGTTATGGAGTTCTCCGGGTCCTGCCAGGCACCTATCGGCATGGCGGGTTATCTTTTAGCAAAGGGTTATCAATTGTAGGCAGCGGCTGGAAATCCATATTGAAAAATACCAGTACAACTAAGTCCTCAATTTCCAGGACCGGCGGAGCCGATGAAGACACCCAGGGGATTTTGATTCGTGATCTTGCTTTGGAGCACACTGCCCCTCCTGGCCACCCAGTCGACGGCATCTTCATCCAAAATGTCTTTAACCATCTCAGGATTGATAGGGTTAAGGTATACCGAGCCCCGAGAGATGGGATAAGCATCGAGGGGGCCATTATATCCAAGCAAGGTTCTCATTATGCAGTCTTGACCCAGATCTATGTGGCCGGACCCGGCAGGCATGGCCTGCACATCAACGGGGGGGTGAATAGCGGTTTGGCTATGGGCGGTCGCATTGATGGTGGATCGGGATACTACAATATAAATGTTGAGGACACCATTTCCGGCACTCCCAAGAAATACCCCAATACCTGGACTTTCATGAATCTAGACGTGCCAGGGGCCGCTCCGGCAGCCGGCATCCGGGACAATGGCTCATCTAACAAATACATAGGCATGCGCTTTGAAAAAAATACGGTGGACATCCTGCTGGATCAGCATAGCCGCGGCGCGATGTTCTGGGGAGCGAGAAGATCATCCAATGGGGTAATAAAAAACAATGCCGCGGTGGCGCCTATGTTCATTGACCGGTTTAACAAAATCAGGACGTTTCAAAACCACGGTTTCTTTGAATATTATGACGAAGCGGATGGAGGCCTGCGGATTCTGCCCAAACGCGGAGTCATCACCGCCAGAATTCCCGCCATTGCGGCAGGATCAAGCGCTACCCTTGCCATAGCGCGAATTCCCGATCCTATTACCATAACAAGGGTTTCAATTGTTCCTGATGCAGCAATTACCGGCAACAACACTAATTATTTCAGGCTCGGAGTGCGGGCGAATAATGGTAAGGGGGGCATTGGAGAACTGATAACGTCGCTGACCTTCAATTTGGGAACCGATGTGCCGGCGTATAAGGACGCCGAACTTTCAGTTAGCTCCACCAAGTTGAGCAGGTCTGCCAATGATGTTCTTATGTTTGAAAAACTTGATTATGCCGGAGGCATGAATATGCCTAACCTCACGGTTCAAGTGGAATATACCGGCAGGTGACCAGGGGGGACTGTTGTCCGAAAAATGGAGACTTCTTTATTTATAATAAAGTCCCAACATGAAAATCCTTTACTTCACCACTTTTGACCTGTCTTTAGCGAAGGGGCCGAGCATAAACGAGCGGGAATTTGTCGGGCAACTCTTGCGGCATCCCGGCGTTCAGGCCCGGGCCATCGTTCCTAGCTCCGCCCTCGCGCTGGGGGAATTCCCTAAAGAAAGCCTGCGGCCAATCAGGCATGCCTGGGGGCCCTCCACCCACGCCATTATTTCATCGGAACGCGACGTCGAACGCGCCCTTCTGTCTGAGGTTGATGTATTTAAGCCTGATATGGTGGTAGGGAGACTCGCGCTTCTCCCTTTTGGATGTCTGCGCGCCCTTCGTTGCACCGATACTCCTCTTGCCATTAAATCTCTGGGAAGCGCCGGCTTCGTCGCCAACGGATGGAGTCTCAACCAAATCGCCGTCCGGGGTCTGCGGCCTTTAGTTCGATGGCTGCTGCGACGCGTGGTCCAGAGGGCTTGCACCATTGACTCCACAACCAACGAGTTGCGCTCTCTTATTATTAATCAGGTTGGCGCTCGTCCGAATGCCTATTATGTGGTCCCCAATGCCACCAACGTGGACCGATTTGTGCCCGGCAATTCGATGGACCTGCGAGAATCTCTAGGCATTCCCCCCCAGGGTGTGGTGGTTGGCTATGCCGGTGGGGACCCATGGCAAAGAGGGGGATGCGAAGTCATTCAAGCAGTCGCCCGACTCCGCGCTGAAGGCGTTGACGCCTATGGGGTGGTGGTGGGGGGGGCGGAATCAGCGCTTCTGGAACTGGCGCGGCAATATGGGATAATCGCCCAATTTCATGCGCCGGGGCGGGTTGACTATGCTACTGTGCCGCAATGGATAAATTTGATTGACCTAGGAGTTGCTTTCGACCACTCGCAACGCGCCGCATGGATCGGCAATTCATACCAAAAGGTCCGGCAGTTTGTGGCCTGCGGCCGCTTTATAATCACCCAAACTGACGACCTGGACCAGATTGCCCGGTGTCCCCTCGTAGTCCGGGTCCGCCAAAAGGATACTGAAAACATTTACTGGGCTATCCTTGAGATTCTGGAGCTTTCGGACAGTGAGCGCAAAGCGCGGCAGCTATCGGGCAGAACTTTCGCAGAGCGCCATCTTTCTTTGGCGGCGGCGCTGGAGATGCGTCTCCACAACTGGAAATCCGCCCTAGGTTATGGCTCAGAATCTGGAAAAACCCCCGTAATTACTGAAAAAGGCGTCTGTCCTCTCTAATGGGTGTGGTGTTTGAAGACGCCATAATCCAACGGGAAAAATGACTCTGATCCCGCCGTGACGCTTCTTATAAAATGAGGCAAGGCAAGAAGCAGATGCAGATGGTTGGGGAAGGGCTCCGGGGGGGCGGGGTCCTCGAGGCGGCGCCGGCGCCGGGTCTATATGTCGAGGTCACGGGGGTTACGGGGGCCGGCAAGACCACGTGGGCCGCGCAGGCCATTGATCGTCTGCGGAGTCTGGGTCATGCTTTCGAAACGAACCATGAAACGAGATTTCAAGTCGCCGGCTTACGTGGATACGAGCGACTGTCGCCCACACGGCAGAATCTGGCGCTGGAAATGCTCGGCCTGCCCTACCTCCTGGGGACTCCGTCTTTTTGGCCGCTAGTCTCGTTGTGCAGTTGGCGCATCATCAGCTCAGGGAGACCGCCCACAGGTAAGATCGCCTGTCTCCGCAGCGTGCTCCGCAAGGCGGGGAACTATATCCGCTGGCGTATTAAAGGATCTAACGTGGTCCACGATGAAGGTCCGGTTCACGCAGCCCACAATGTGCTGGTTTCGCTGAAAGCAATACCGTGTGAACCTGACGTGCGACGATTTGCCGAGATAGTCCCCCTGCCGGACTTGATTGTGTATATTTACGTTGCACCGGAAATT
>VGSX01000162.1 GCA_016874895.1 Deltaproteobacteria bacterium | reverse complement strand
GAAGATGATCGCCCACATCGACCGGAAGCGGGCCGCCCTGGGCATTGACAAGGCCCGGGAACGCGTGCTGTTCGACATGGAAATGCGGCGTGAAATGGCTGCTGCCGCGGCCGGCGCCGAGGAGTAAAAACATAAGAGATGGCAGTCGCAAGGGCGGGTACTCCCCGCCCTTAACTTTTTCAGGTTAGAAAAATTCTTTTTACCCCGAAAGGATGAGAGCTATTTAATTTTTTAAGCCGACGTCTGAACCCATACCTTCCTTAATTCCCTCTCGGGAGCGGGCCCCCCCTTTGTGGCCGAAAAGCCAGCCGATGCCAAAGGTTATCAGTGTACCCAGTACTATCAGCCAGGTCCATCCCAGGGGGAAAATGTTTTTTTCGGAAAGGATCAACAGTACCAACATGGTGAGGGCGGCCAGGGTCATGGCCACCACATTGACCCGGTTTCCCTGTCTCTGGGTGAGCAGGCCCAGGAGAAACACTCCCAGCAGGGAGCCGTAGGTGACCCCGCCGATTTTGAAGGCCAGCCAGAGGAATTTTTCAGAATAACTGAACAGATAAGCGATGCCTCCCAAAATACCGCCAAACACCACCACGCCGAGGCGGGAAACAAATAGGTAGTGGCGATCCGTGCCTGAGGTAACTATCACCGGCCGGTAAATGTCCGTGACAAAGGACGTGGTCAGGGAGCCCAAGGGCGAGTCGATGCTCGCCATGATGATGGCCGCCAGCAGCAGGCCGCGCATCAGGGCGGGCATCTGCTGTTCTATGAAATGGGGGAAAATTTTATCTGGTTCAGGAACCAGGGCCATCCCCGGATGCTGAGTATAAAAGGCATACAGGCTGGCCCCGATAAACAGGAAGATGAGCATCACCAGACCGCTGCCGATGGGGGTCAGGAGCATGGTCTTTTGGCTTGCTTTTCTGGTTTCCACGGTGAGGAGCCGCTGCATGGTCTCCTGATCCGTGCCAAAGGCCGCCATGGACCCGAAAAACCCGTTCAAGACCGCCAATATCAAGAGATTGGGGTTGCTAAACAGGTTCTGCAAAAAATCCGCCGGTCCGGAGGCCGGCGGGCCCCAGTTAAAAATGTTCATTTTTCCGGCCGGACCGGCAATGGCCAGCACAGCTCCCAGGCCGCCATCAATGCGATGCAGCAGGAAAGCGATGGCCACCAGGCCCGCCACCGTGAAGGTCAGGGCCTGCACCACGTTGGTCCAGACCACCGCCTTGATCCCGCCCCAGGCGATATAGAGGATGCAGATGACCGAAAAAATGAAGATGGTGGGAATGAGAGGCAGACCCAGGAGGACGCTCACCGCCAGACAGGCCACCGTCAACCGGACGCCGGAGGCCAGCAGGCGGGTGAGGAAAAAGAGGACAGACCCGGCGATTTGTGTTTCCGGCCCGAACCGAAACTTGAGAAATTCATAGATGGAGGTGCAGTTATAGCCGTAAAAGGCCGGTATGAACAGCCAGGCGATGACGACCCGGGCCAGGCAGGAGCCGATAAAAAACTGGGCATACTCCCAGTTCTCCATGTAAGCGATGGCCGGCACCGAGATAAGGGTGACGGCGCTGATTTCCGTGGCCACAAAAGATAGCCCTGCCGCCCACCAGGGGATCTGGCGGCCTCCCAGGAAAAAATCCCGGGTTGATTCTTCTTTGCGGCCGCAATACATCCCCACGGAAATCAACCCCAGCAGCAGTAACAGGACCACGGCGTAATCCTCCCAGGTCAAGCTGCTGCCGGTGAACCAGGTTTGTACTTCCATGGCCCAGATTGTATCAAAATTTCCCTATATCGGTTAGGAGTAAGCTGTTTTCTGGACTGGATGATACTGGCATTATTCTTTGGCAAAAAACCTAAAACTGCACACTGCCTTACGCGGGCATCCCCACGGCTTTTTCCCACTCCGGGAGGGTCAGGGACAGGAGGGCGGCCGCTCCCTCCGGCGGCACGGCCTGTTGGGCCAGGACCAGGTAGGGGACGCAGGCCAGGGCGCAGCCCACATAGCCCTCTTCGATCCAGGCGGTCTTATAGCCCACAAAGATTTCTTTATAGCGGACATGGGAATTATCGCCGCAGCGCAGGATGCTCATAGTGATCCTGGCGAGCAGCCGGTCCAGGTAAAACTGCCGGGCCAGTTCGTCCGCCGCGGGGATGGCCCCGCCCACGTCCTCGATGAACAGGTGGGCGTCCCTGGTCCGGTCCTCGGCGATGGCTACGGCCAGGGCGGCCCAGACCGAGTTGGGGCCCCGCACCGTATGCGACTTGAGGGCGCAGGTAACCCTGGCGCCGGGGATCACCGGGAAATGCCGCCGCTCCCGGCTCCCCAGGAGCTTATGGCCCGCCTGCAGCAGAGGCTCCAGGGGATAAATGGGGATATCCACCCCGTCCCCCCGGCTCTGATAAAAAATCGGCAAGAGAGAACCGTCGGCGATCTCCGGGGCCCGGGCCGCGTCATAGCCCCACAGGGCTCCGTGGGGGCCGCAGAAAGAAGAGGCGGTGACCGCATTTATCTGACCCAGATAGGCGCCGGTGGTCTCGGCGCTGTCGTAGGAGACGATCTGGGCCAGGACATGGTCCATGTCGCTCACCGGGGCCTCACCGATCTCCAACTTCATGACCGCCACATAGCCTAAACCGCTGGCGCCGGGATTGCCATAACCATCGCAAAACCCCTCATAGGGACCGATGGCCCCGGTAATGACTTCCTGGAGCGACATGACCATATCCGGACTCCTTTTTTAGTGGTCAGTGGTCAGTGGCCAGTGGCCAGTGGGCAGTGATTAGTTATAGGGTTTTATTGATGCTTGATGATCAACAAAAATACTCTTCTGCCCACTGCCTTATTTTACCAGAGGCAGGTTGGGCTGCAAAGCATGGCGGCACCTGTTGGCCTGCGGTATAGAATTACCTCACTCGTTTTATTCTGCCCCTCTTGAGTTTTAACCGGGATAAAACCGGTCCCTCATAAAAAAACGATATACTCCTCCGGCAATACCTGTTAAGATACAGTAGCGATTTTTATATGCGCCCGGTCGTTCCTGCTTCAATCTCACACAGGTGGAAAATTTTATTGCAAAAAATGTGGCAGGCATGCGGCGGGGGGCCGATAGCGGCTTCCTGCCGGGATATTCCCGCCACACCGCAGTAAGGGGGATGGTGGGAATCGTGAAAAAAATATATATCCTGGACACCAATGTCCTGCTGCATGACCCGGAATCCCTGTTCGCCTTTGAGGATAACGACATAGTTCTGCCGGTGTCGGTCATCGAAGAGCTGGACAAGAAAAAGACCCGGAGCGATGAGATCGGCCGCCACGCCCGGGAGGTTTCCCGGCAACTGGACGGGCTGCGCAGTTCCGGTCCTCTCTCGGTGGGAGTCAGGCTCCCCCAGGGGGGCAGCATCCGGATTGAACTCAACTGCCACAAAACCTTTGAAAACTCCTACGACATCGATCTGAACACCACCGACAACCGCATCCTGGCGCTGGCCTATTATCTGCAGCAACACACCCCGGAACCCGTCATTTTGGTCACCAAGGACCTGAACCTGCGCATCAAGGCCGACGTCCTGGGCATCAGGGCGGAGGATTTTTACAGCGACAAGGTTGATTATCACAAGCTCTACAGCGGCGTCGGGGAAATGACGGTGACCGAATCGGAGCTGGCCGCCTTTTACAAGCAGGGGTTTTTGGAATACCGCAGCAACGGCCTGATGGCGCAGCAGTTCTGTGTCCTGAAAACCGCGGAAAATCCCTCCCAATCGGCCCTGGCCCGCTACCACCTGGGGAAACTGCTGCGGCTTAACCAGAACAGCCCCGTATATGGTCTTAAGGCCTTGAATAAAGAACAGAAATTCGCCCTGGAACTGCTCCTCGACGACCAGGTCAAGATCGTCACCCTGGTGGGCAAGGCCGGCACCGGCAAGACCATCCTGGCTCTGGCCGCGGGGCTGGAAAAGGTCTTCGAAGAAAACGCCGGCTACAACCGTCTGCTCATCACCCGGCCCATCGTGCCCCTGGGCAATGACCTGGGCTACCTGCCCGGCGATAAAGAAGAGAAAATCCGCCCCTGGATGCAGCCCATTTACGACAACCTGGAGTTCCTCTGCAACGAACACATCCAGGCCAACGGCTGCGTGGAGTACCTGTTCAACACCGGCAAGATCGAACTGGAGGTGCTCACCTACATCCGGGGCCGCAGCATCCCCCGGCAGTTCATCATCTGCGACGAGTCCCAGAACTTAAGCCCCCACGCCGTGAAGACCATCCTCACCCGGGTGGGCCGGGGCAGCAAAATCGTCTTCACCGGCGACCCGGAGCAGATCGACCACCCCTACCTGGACGCCTCCTCCAACGGCCTGAGCTACCTGGTGGACCGGATCAAGGCGGAAGACATCTCCGGCCATGTGACTTTGATTAAGGGGGAGCGCTCGGGGATTGCGGAACTGGGGGCAAGGCTGTTGTAGGGAAGAGGGATAAAAATAGGGAAGAGGGATAAGGGATAAGGGAAGAGGGAAGAGGGAAGGGGGAAAGGCGGCGGGAACGCCTAGTGTAGTATCTCACAAATGGCTTATAATTAAATCCACCTTATGATAGCGCTGTTTTCGTGATCTCACCGAAAAAAGGTTGTGGCGAGGAATTTTTCGTAGCGTCATGTCTTGGGTCTCAGCCATTGACTAGTACCTCGAGGGCGTAAACGAAAATCCCCAACCCTTTATCTGGAAAAAAACCGCCGATGACATGCTGAAAAAATCGCGCCGCTTTATGCCAAACATTTTATCAAAGAAAATTGTGATACACTACGATAGTTAACCAAGTGGCCCAGTGGCCGTATTCCATCTTTCACTGATTTGTCAGAGCAGGACTGTCCCCGGCTAATTGGGGATCAGATTGTACTTTTGCAGCAAATGAAAATTTCGGCGAGTAGGGTGGGCACCGCCCGATTTAGACCAGAAGCATTTTGGGGTGGGCATTGCCCACCCTACAGAGAATAACTCATGAATCTTTACGGCAAACGCCTCATCGAACACGGCTTTCCCTGCCACCAGGTGGGGGCCGAGACTCAGCGAGAAAGGGGAGCCAGTTCGGCATTGCCCCCCCTTTATTATCTGCATGTCTGGTGGGCCCGGCGGCCTCTGACCCCCAGCCGGGCCGCCATCCTGGCCTCCCTTTTGCCGGCTGATACCGATCCGGAGTTGTTTATCAGAAGTCTGGGCATTGAAAAAACTGTGGCTCTGGTTAATGGGCAGCTTTGGACTCTCACCGGCGCCCTGCTGGGCAGAGTGCAGCCTGACGGTGCCGGCGGGGAAGTATTGCCGGTGGATGGGGCAGTCCTCAAGGCTTTGGGAAGAGAGAACCTCCAGAGAACTGAAAACCTGGGCCTGATTGAGAAGATTAAACAGAAAAATCCAGGTGACGCCAATCATCCAGTGTTGGTGCGCTGGGAGCAGGAAAGCCAGCTTCTTGAGCCCATGCCTAAAGAGGGTGAGCGACTGGAAGTAAAAAAGATTATGGGGGATCCGGCGTGGGCCAAGGAAAAGTTAGCTTTTACAAAAGCTCAAAAAGTAAATTTTCCAGGAGACGCATATGGTTATAATCGAGCTTTCCAGACTCGAACGAATTCATCGGCAAAAAATATTACGATTCTGGACCCAACTGCTGGCGGTGGTTCAATTCCTTTCGAGGCGCTTCGGCAAGGATGCCAGGTCATTGCCAATGAACTAAATCCCGTTGCCACCGTGATTCTTCATGCTACGTTAGAATTTCCAGCAAAGTATGGTCAAGAGCTTGTCGAAGAAATAAAAATCTGGGGGACAGAGTTATTATCTTACATCGATCACCAAATCAGTTTTTGTTTTCCTGATAATCAAGCATTGCCCAATCAAGAAAGTCAGGTTCTAAAAAAATACCTCTCAGCATGTCCAACATATTTTGATCAATTGAATAAAGAAAAAATTGTCGATTATATTTATTCTCGTCAAGTCACCTGCCCCCACTGCCTGGGGGAGGCGCCGCTGCTCAATTCCTGCTGGCTCTCCAAGGAAGAGGGTGATCAATGGGGAGTGCAGGTTATCCCGGACGGCCGGAAACAACGGGGAACGGTGCGGTTTGTCACCTACCGGGCATTGAAGGGGAAAGGTCCCAACGGTGAAGACCCCAATCGGGCCACGGTAAAAGACGCCGAAGGCACCTGCGTTCACTGCAAGCAGGCCATCAGTGGGGAGGAGATCAAAGCCCAGGCCCGGGGGGAGTCGCCGCTGGGGCAATGGCGGGACCGTCTCTATTGTGTAGTGGCCACCCGCTTTGAACCGGTATTGGACAAACACGGTAAGCCGGTCCGCTACCAGAGTGGCCACAAAAAAGGTGAGATCAGAACCCGGAAGATTCGCTTCTTCCGCTCCCCCAATGACCGGGACCTCCAGGCCCTGGCCGAGGCCGAGCGCCGCTTGCAGGAGAAATGGCCGGAGTGGGAGGCCCAGGGACTTATCCCAACGGAAAAATTTCCCGAAGGCAACGATAACCGCCCCATTTATTACGGCATGCCCCGCTGGTGCGACATGTTCACCCCCCGCCAGCTCCTGGGCCACGTTACCCTGGTGGAAGGCCTGAATAAGCTCAAACCACGGATAATCGATGCCTTAGGTTTCGAAAAAGGCCGGGCGGTGGTGACGTACCTGCAGTTCATGATTGATAAGGGGACTGATTACAATAGCAGGCAGACGAGATGGGAATATACTCGTGGAATAGTAAAAGGAAACTTCGGTCGTCATGATTTCTCTCTAAAATGGACTTTCGGTGAAATGATCTTTACTGGTCCCAATTCCGGGGCCGCCTGGGGTCTTTCCCAAATTATTGATGCTTACGAGGGGATGGCTGGATTGATGGAGCCGCTTCACATTGATAACAACAAGACAAAACTCCCTTTATCCATTTATAACCGGACCGCAGCCCACCTCCCTGAAGTTCAGGATGGGAGTGTCGATTTGATCTGCATTGATCCTCCCTACTACAATAATGTGCAGTATGCTGAGTTATCCGATTTTTTTTACGTTTGGCAGAAAAGGACGTTAAGGGATCTCTATCAAGGGTTTTTTGATCGCCTCCTCACTAATAAAAAAGAGGAAGCAGTTGCCAATCCAACCCGGGATGGTTCAGCTCAATCGTCCAAACAAGCCTATGAGCGAATGATGGGGGAAATTTTTGGAGAGTGCCATCGAATAATCAAGAACAACGGCATGTTAACTATTATGTTCACCCATAAGAGGCAGGAAGCTTGGGAAGCACTGACCCAATCCCTAATTCAATCTCATTGGATAATCACTTCCTGTTTACCGGTGGAATCGGAGTCAGCTGAGTCCATGCACCAAAAAGACATGGCTGCCGCCGCCAGCTCCATTTTTCTCTCCTGCCGCAAACGGGAACAGGTTTCTGAGCATCCCGCCCTGTGGACCGGCTTCGGCGGCCGGGGGGTGCAGCAGCAGATCCGCCGGGCGGTGGAAGAAGGGTTATTGGAATTCGCCCCGTTGCGGCTCAACCCGGTGGACGAGATGGTGGCCTGCTACGGCCGGGCTCTGAGGGTTCTTTCCGAGCAGTGGCCGGTTATGGACGGGGATGAGCCGGTGGGGCCGCTCCGGGCTATGAACGAGGCCAGCCGGGTGGTGGCGGAAAATCAGATCCGGCGGCTCACCGAAGGGCGTCTGAGCGTCGACGACCTGGACCCGGAAACCGCCTTGGCGCTTACCGCCTTCGGCATCTGGGGCCTGAATGATTTTGCCTTTGATGAGGCTTTGAATATATCCCGCTCGTTAAACATCTCTCTCACCGGCAAGCCCGCCGGCTACCGGGTGGAGGGTCGTATGATCGGCGT
>VGSX01000161.1 GCA_016874895.1 Deltaproteobacteria bacterium | reverse complement strand
TGGGATATGAAGTGGAACTGGCGGCCGACGGTGCGGAGGCCCTGGAACGCTTCCAGGCGGCCCAGGAAAGATTACAGCCCTTTACAGGGGTTATTCTGGATCTCACCGTGCCCGGAGGCATGGGCGGCCGGGAAACCATGGAAAGGCTGTTGGCCCTGAATCCCGATGTCGTCAGTCTGGTCTCCAGCGGCTATGCCGAAGACGCCACCATGACCCACTACCAGGATTACGGCTTCAAGGGCTTTATCAAAAAACCCTATCGCCTCGAGGATATCGGCAAGGCCCTGCATACCGCCATAAGTGGCGGCTGACACACAACTCCCGCCTCCAGCCGCTGTCATGAAAAGTTCATCATGTAGGGCGGGAAAGCGCAGCGCATCCCGCCTTCGAACAACCTTTTCATGCTTTACGGGTGGGCCGCCGCCCCATGAGAACTTCTCGGAAAAATTGTCCGGCCCCTCATGGGCAGGATGCTGCACCGCCCCTGGGGACTTCAATGACAAGGAGAAAATAACCTCCCGTTACTCAATGCCATTCTTTTTACTGATACCTACCATTGCCATTTAAATGCTTGAGCCGCATCTTGACCCCCGTATTGGTCAGATGTTCTTCTTCCAGAAGTTTTTTGATTGTTTCAATGGTATTCAGTTCATCGAGACTGTATTCCCGTCTCTTGGAGTAGGTGCGAGTGGGCTGCAGATATTCTTGAAAGGTTTTTTCCCAATAACGCAAGGTGGATTTTTTTACCCCGGTCAGCCTGGCCACCTGATCTATACTTAATAAGATGTTTCTCCCGAGTTCCTGCATTATTTTACCCTCCCGGCATCTAATTTTACCCTGCAAGTGGTTTTTTTGCGCCAATTAAACCCTTTATCGAAACCTCTTTCGGATAACTTAAGTGGACTTTTAAAATTTTTTCTGAGGTCATCATCTTGGCCCAGCGGCTAATTTTCTAAAGCAACTGACCACTGGCCCCTGACCACTGCCCACGTTAGTTTCTTGGCAATTTGGTATTTTTTAATAGATCTAAAAAGTTATTGTATCCGGAGGGGAACTGCTTCATCGGGCGAAAGGCTGCTGTTTACCCGGGCCTGGTTTAATCAGGGCCGATTTTGGCATCCGGCTTAAGAAAAATCCCCTAAAAATAATAAGCGAGGCTCAAGCCGAGTCCCTGGGCAGTACCCTGATAACTGCCGTTGGCCTGCAGGGGGGCCGGGACGCCGTTGGTGGTTATGATATTATTTTTGCTGCGACTTTCTCCCAGGAGGTAGTTATATGCCAGGCCCAGAGTGAATCGGTTGAGCTTCAGATCGCCCCCCAGGGTAAAGATATGCTGGTTGGCATTGATGATTTGCGGGTCGAAGGTCGAGTTTGGAATGGCGGACAGATCATACGTATACCCGAGCCGGAGCTTGACCCTGTCAGTCACCCGGTAATTCATGCCGAAGCGAAAGGTCCAGGCATCATGCCAGTCCCTGGGTTGCACGAGGGCAGTGGTGGGAACCCCGTTGAAAATTATGGGTTGGGAGGGGCGCACGTCGATGGCGTTGAAAGTCGACCATCCCGTCCAGGTGACGTCGAAATTGAAGACAAATGGTTGGCATCGTGACACTGAGAGGCCCATGGTTACCATGGGTGGAAAGGTCAGCTTGGCAGAAGCCGGGAGCTTGACCTGCATAAGACCAAAACCGGCGGGTTGGGGTAACTCCAGGTCCCCTTCATAAGTTATATCTGTCTGGTAACGGTAAGAGAGTCCGAATTTAATCCCCTCCATTACTTCCAAGAGCATACCGAGATTGAAGCCGAAACCGTAACCTTCTCCCTGCAGTTTCGAATCCCCATCCGGCAGATTGAACGGCAGCGCAACTTTTCTTTTCAGTCTGACCGTGGACAACATGGCATCCAATCCCAGGGCAATGGAGAGGCGCGGGTGAAGCTGGACTGAAATGACGGGATTAAGGTTATAGGTCTTAAGATTGCCATAGGTAGTGATATACCTGCCTTCCCAGGAGTCCGGCCATCGGCTTTCCTGGCCGAAAGGGGCGTAAGCGCCAAATCCGAGGACAACCGAGGAATTAACGGGATAAACCAGATAAAAGGCGCCGGATGGTAGAAAGACCTGATGCGTCTGGGAGGAATGGCCGGTATGGCCGCGAAATTCGCGTTTAGGAGAGGAGACGAGAACCATGGCGTAAATTTCCGGCCGCTGCAGCTGATTGAGGCCGGCGGGATTATAAAAGATGGTGGAAGGGTCATTGGCTTCGGCCACAAAGGCATTTCCCTGGCCCATGGCGGCAGTTCCCTGGGAATAGACGGTGAAACCGGCGGCCCAGGCATGGGTCGGCAACCCTGCCAAAGAGAAATAAGCCGCTGCCAATAATGCATATTTTGCCTGGCAGATCCAGCCGGCGCCTTTGACCATTACCCTCCCGGCCGAACGTACGGAGAACATGAGGGGCTCCTCCTTAACCTGAAAAAGATAGAACCAGTTCCTTTACGGGCCGGCGGCCCGCCCGTAAAGCATGAAAAGCTTGTCAGAAATTATGGTGGGCAAGGCCCACCCTGCATTTGGGTTGCATCTTTGAGCTTTGAACCTTGAACTTTGAACTTTTCATAACGGGCTGTCGTGGAAGAGAAATTAATGAGCTGCCGGAACTGGTTGGCCCCGCCGCAAGATACCGGTCAGGGCTAACATCTCCTGGCAGCTGAAGTCGATGCCTTCAATTTTAAGGTGGTCGCAGTTCGCTGGCCCCAGCCCATATAAATTCGCCGCGATGTGACTTTTAAGATCAAAGGGACTCGTCCCCGGCTTAAGCCAGGTCTGGCCGAAGAGATAGCTCTCCGGTCTGATTCCTCCCGGTCTGCAGGCGTTAAGCAGGCCCCTGAGGAAGCCGACTTTCTTGCCCGAAGCCTGCCGCTCTTCCCTTTCGTAGGCCAGCTCCAATAAGGCCCCGGCGACCGCGTCAAAACTGACGGCATCCTGGGCGGCAATGACGGCCCCGATGTCAATGGTGTTGCCGAAGTCAGGTCCGTGGGTTTGAAGCGTCTGCCGCATGTCGGTGGCACAGAAACGTTCCTTTTCTTTAAAGGCCAGGTAAATTTCGACGATCTTCTCATGGAAGACGCCCAGGTCAAGGGCTTCCCGGGGGTTTGTGGCAATGACCTCCCAGGCAAGCCGTCCCGCCTTTTTACCCGTCCGGTCTTCTTGGATTTCCCGGTTAAGTTTCTCATAATATTGTAAGGCGGACTTGGAATCATGCATCCTGAACTTGGGGGCGCGATCGGTAAAGCCGTGCAGACCGGGGGCAGGAGAGCGCTCTGATCCCTTAAGAAGTCCGACGTAATTCTTCACGGCACCGGTCAGCCCGGTGTTCCCCATAATCAAGTGACGCCCCGGAGGTTTAGGGAGGTTGATGATATCCGTGACTTCTTTATGGACGATACGGGGAATAGAGATACCATGGCTGAAACGTTTAAAAGTGCTGGGATGAACTCTGGTATAGAGCTCCTCTTCGGTGCCGTCCTCATCAAAGGCGATGATCTGCACTCCGGCCTCATGGGCAAGCCAGACCATCTTTTTGTAATCCTCATCCGTGTCATCGGCCTCGGGGTTGGGAGGACTTTCCCGGTGCTGCTCCGAGGTCATGGCTTCGGCTATCTCCCAGGCCCGAGGCAGTAACCGCTCTGCTCCAGAAAATTTCTCCGGATGGCGGGATTCAAGGGAGGCGGCGCGTTCCAGGCCGGCCAGCACGGCGGCATGATAGATACCGGTGTAGACCAGATTTTGAGTGGTCGTATGCTCATGCAGGGCGCACTCGATGCCGCTTTCATCGCCGATGATGATCTTCTCCACATGGGCGCCCCGGACTTCTGCCTCGGCAAAGCACAAGCTGACGAGGGCGTAGACGCTCTGCCAGCTGGTGACGGTGGGATAGAGGAAATAGCCCCAGTTCACCCCCGGTTTGATAAGAATCGTATGGCTGTTGTGGTTACGCCCCACAGGAGGCCGGTCGAGAAACGCAAAGCCGTTAATGGCCGCAATGGTTTTTTTCAGGGCTTCATAAATGTGGTGGGGATCTCTGGTGGCTGGATCAAGGCGGGCCAAACTCACGGCGCCGGAAAAATCGGCCAGCCCGGCAATTCGACGAACTTCACGCCTGATTTCCGGGGGGGCGGTACCATCTTGGAAAAATTGCAGCCACTGCCCGCGAACGACTCCCCAGACCAGGGGAATGTTCCTCAGGCCCTTGAGAACCCTTTCCCAGAGGGAGGGTTTGAACCTCTCCAACATCAGGCGGTGCTTGAACCAACGGCGGGCCTTGTCGCTGACGAAACACTGGGAATGCCCCAAGAGGACGGTTTGTTCCAGGAATTGAAAGGCGTCCCGGGAAATACCAAGACGGTCCCTGGCCAGGGTGAAAAATTCATTAACTTCCTGTTCGCCGAATTGTCTGCCCTCAAGCTTCTGCAGGTATTGTTCCAATCTAGCGACCGGATCACTGCTTCTTTTCGGCCTGGCGGTAAACATAGTTACCCCCTTCCACAGAGGCGCAATCAACTAACCGGGTTTTACAGATAATACCTAAAGAATATTTAACTCGAATATATTTTTATCATATTTAAAGTTACGGATATTGATTTTTAATTAAAATTTATTATATAATAAATTCTGACTACAATTACTTTATATGTCAATGAAAAAATAAATTTGGGGGTGTACAAGTTAATTAATAAATTTAGGTAGGCGTTCAGCTATCAGCAATCAGCTTTCAGCAAAAACAATGGGTTAGGGAAACTAAGCGAAAAACCAGTGATCCGCCTCCTTAGAATAACTATTTGAATTTAAAGCATTAGCTGATGGCTGTAAGCTGACCGCTGAACGCTTACAATTTTAGATAACCAAAAATATTTATAGCCAGTTAGAAATTATCTCTACCAGTGCAGGGATGACCTGGCAACGAAAATTACCTAGATAGAAGGTAGGCGTTCAGCTATCAGCTATCAGCAATCAGCTTTCGGCAAAAACAATGGGTTAGGGAAACTAAGCGAAAAACCAGTGATCCGCCTCCTTAGAATAACTATTTGAATTTAAAGCATTAGCTGATGGCTGTAAGCTGACCGCTGAACGCTTACGATAGAAGACTCTAAATCAGCCTCGGTATGGCAACTGGGAACCTTGTCGGGACCAGGTAGTAATTAACCCGCCTGGTTTCAAAGACGGGCTTTTATAAAAGCAACCGACCGGGCCCCCCCGGCTCTCCCGCCACCCTGACCGAGTACCCATGGGAGGGAACATGCAAGTCGCCTCTCAATCACCCCATCCTGATGACCGGCGCGTCACCATCACCGGCTCTCAACTGGAAAGTATCACCCTGGAAAGCCTGCCCCGCCTCAAAAGGTTGCGTAACGACTATGTCAACCTCAATCATGAGTTCTGTCTGGAGTTGCCCTGCTGTATGACCTATTTCCTCAGAGAACTCGATGAAAAAAATCTCTCTCCGGAACTCCGGGCCGGTCGGCTGAACGGACATATCCTGAGAAACAAACGGCCGGTTATACCCGATGACAACCTCCTGGCAGGTACTACTACTTCGAAACGGAAAGGGGTCATGGTTCACCCTGAATCTTTGGCGCCGTTTACGGTCTGGCCTGAGTTACCGACCATCAGCCAGCGTCCAAAGAGGCCGTTCCGTTTGAGTTCTGAGCAGATGGAGATTTTAGACCGGGAGATATTCCCCTATTGGATGGACCGGACAATCCTGGAACGAACCAGGAAGACCTTCTCCAACCCTGATTGCCTCAACTTAATGCAACGCCTTATCTTTTTCATCAATAGTAAGGCGGCCTTCATCGGTCACGTCATTCCAAATTTTACCGAGGTGTTGGATATAGGGATTAAAGGGATAATCCAAAGGGCTGCGGCACTGGAAAAGACCGCGGGGCAGCAGCAGGCCAAAGACTTCTACCAGGCAGTGCGGCTCTCCCTGGATGGGATTGTGGTTTACGCCGATAACCTCAGCCGCTATGCTTCCGGCCTGGCCCGGGATCTGGTCGGGTTGGCAGGGGAAGAACCAGAGGAGTTCTTAGACCGAGTCGTACAGAGGTATCCGGAAATAGCATTTTTGCAGGAACGCTGGTCGCTGTCACCGGAGGAACAGGAAAGGCTTACCCCGGAGGCACACGCCCAACGACAATCGCGAGAAATAGATGACTTTCGAAAAACTGTGGAGAAAATAAGCGAGGTCTGCGCCTGGGTTCCGGCCAATCCACCCCGCACTTTCCGGGAGGCGGTGAACTCAATCTGGCTCTGCTATGTAGGCCTGCATCAGGAGAGTTTCGATGCCACCATCAGTCCCGGCCGGCTTGATCAGGCCCTCTATCCCGCTTTCAAACAGGACCTGAAGCAGGCTCGAGACGAGAACCGGGTGGCTGACTTTCTCCGGGAGGCCGTGGAGTTGGTGGGCTGTTTATGGTTGAAGCTGGGGGACCATATTCCGGCAATTCCGGAAAGTGTGGATTATGTCATGGGGGGGAGCGGCTGCAACCAGGCTGTGACCCTCGGGGGGGTGGATCGCCAGGGGAAGTGCGCCGTCAACGACCTCACCTTGGTGATGCTCACGGCCACGGAAATTTTGCAACTCCGGGATCCCAACGTTAATGCCCGCTATTTTCCCGGCATAAACCAAAGAGAATACTTAGAGAGCCTGTGCCGGGTAAATGTCAGAACCGGAGCCACCCCTTGTTTCCACAACGATAAGGCGGTCATCGAGGCCTTGGTAGCCCACGGGGTCGAAGAGGAGGATGCCAGGGACTACGGCGCCGTGGGCTGCGTGGAGCCGGCCAGCAGCGGCCGGACCTTTGGAAACAACGGCGGCATCTGGCTGAATCTGGCCGCAGCTTTGGAATTGGCCTTATTCCAGGGAAAACACCCCCTGAGCGGTCTGGGTGCAGATGATGATCTGATCGGTCCGGTTACCCAGCCTCCCCAGGAGATGCGTTCCTATGAAGAATTTCTGAGGGCTTTCGGAACCCAGCTTTCCTGGCTCATTTCCCAGGCGGTCCAGGCGAATAACTATTTCGGCAGAATTTATCAGGATTATAATCCCTTCCCCCTGATGTCGGCACTGCTGGAGGACTGCCTGGCAAAGGGTCAGGATGTGATTCAGGGCGGGGCCACCTATAATTTCACCGGTATAGCGATGATCGGACTGGCGGAAGTGGTTGATTCCCTGACGGCCATCGAGAAGATGGTCTTTCACGAGAAGATGGTGACTCTGGCAACGTTGCTGGAAGCCATCACCAGGAACTGGCAGGGTCAGGAGAAACTCCGTCTCCGGGCCCTGGGTGAAAAATCCCCGCATGATCCTGGCAAATTCGGCAGCACCAGTTCGCTGGCCAAAAAAAACGCCGACTGGTTGCTGGAATTTCTCCATAATGTCTGCCAGGAGCAGGAGAATTACCGGGGTGGGAAATATACTGCGGGTTACTGGACCATGACCACCCATGCCGGCTTCGGGGCTCTTACCGGGGCGCTGCCCAGTGGCCGGATGGCGGGGGAGTCCCTGCCGAGCGGGATTACGCCGGTTTCCGGGGCGACCGGCGAGGATGGGGAAGTTTACCACTTCCTGGCCGGCTTGGATCATACTCAGATAGGCAATGGCCAGGCCTTAAATTTGAAGTATCCTCCTCCCTCCAAAGCACAACCGGATTACCTTTCTTCCTATCTAAATAAATTTGCCGGCAATATCGAGGGCTACTTCCGGATGGGGGGAATGCAGGTACAGTATAACCTCATCCACCGGCAGAAACTCATCGAAGCCCGGGAGGCGTTAAAAATTAATCCCCGGGATCCGAAGTACCAGGATATCCTGGTCAGGGTTTCGGGATACTCGGCCT
>VGSX01000160.1 GCA_016874895.1 Deltaproteobacteria bacterium | reverse complement strand
GGGATTGACCACCTTGAGAAGGGGCTTTTCGATTTTGTGGCGGACGATTTCGCCTTTCACCAGATAGATGACTTCTTCGGCGATGTTGGTGGCGTGGTCGGCGATGCGCTCCAGTTCGCTGGAGATGGCCGGGAACTGGATGAGGCAGTCCACCCGCTCCGGATACTGGCGGATGCGTTCCTGTACCTTGGTCTGGGCCTGGCGGTTGATCACATCCACTTCGTTGTCCTCTTCGCAGACCCGCCGGGCCGAATCCGGGTCCATGTGGACCAGGGAGTCCAGGCTCTGCTTCACCATGGCCAGGACTTTTTCGGCCATGCCGGTGTAGTCGAAGGGGATGTCGATCTCCGTGCATGCGGCCAGGGACATGGCCCGTTCGGCGATGTTCACCGCCAGGTCGCCGATGCGTTCTAAATCGTTGTTGATGTTAAAGACGGCGATGATAAAACGCAGGTCTTTGGCCACCGGTTGGTACAAAGCCAGAGTTTTCAGGCACTCTTCTTCAATCTCCACTTCCAGGAAATCGATTTCCTCATCGGTGTCGATGACCTTGGCGGCCAGGGTCGTGTCCCGCATCACCAGGGCTTTGATGGCGTTCCGGACATTTTCCTCGACGATGGCCGAGAAGGCGAGAAGTTTTTTCTTGATGAACTCTATTTCGGAATCGAGATTCTTGGGCATGGCGCGCCTTTGAGAGCTGAGATAAGCGGGAAAATCGAATTCAAACCCTGGGCTTAGCCGTTGATACATGGTAGGCGTTCAGCTATCAGCAATCAGCTTTCAGCAAAAACAATGGGTCAGGCAAACTAATCAAGAAACCAGCGATCTGCCATCTTAGAATAACTATTTGAATTTAAAGCATTAGCTGACGGCTGTAGGCTGACCAATGAACATTTACGATACATCAATCAGGTCACAGGATACAATGAAACTGGCCAAAAGGCAATATTATTAACCTACGATTAACCGAAACGGCCGGTGATGTATTCTTCCGTCTGCTTGACGGCCGGGTTGGTGAAAATCTGTTTGGTATTGCCGAACTCAATGATTCTGCCTTCGAAAAAGAAGGCGGTGTAATCCGAGACCCGGGCTGCCTGCTGCATGTTATGAGTCACGATGGCGATGGTATAATGGCTCTTTAGTTCATGAATCAATTCTTCGATTTTGTTGGTGGCGATGGGATCGATGGCGGAGCAGGGTTCATCCATGAGCAACACCTCGGGCTCCACCACGATGGCCCGGGCGATACACAGTCGCTGCTGCTGCCCCCCGGACAGGGCAGTGCCGGGTTTGTGCAGGAAATCTTTCACTTCCTCCCAGATGGCGGCTTTGCGCAGGGCGTCCTCCACCCGGTCCGCGGTCTCGCTCTTATTGAGCTTGTAGTGCAACTTCAGGCCGAAGGCGATATTGTCGAAGATGCTCATGGGAAAAGGCGTGGGCTTTTGAAAAATCATGCCCACCCGGCGCCGCAGTTCCAGGAGATCGATGGCCTGGGTGAGGATGTTCTGGCCGTCCAGCAGCACCTCGCCGGTGGCTCGCTGGTCGCCGTAGAGCTCGAAAATGCGGTTATACACCCGTATGTGGGTGGACTTGCCACAGCCGGACGGACCGATAATGGCGGTGGCCCGGTTGGTGGCGATGTCCAGGTTATTATCAAAGAGGGCCTGGTGTTCCCCGTAAAAGAAACTTAGGTTGCGAGTGGAAATCTTGGCCGCGGTCTGGGGTTTCTGTTCCCGGATGACTTCGGCGATCTCGGCGCTCTTGATCAGGGAGGCGTTGGGGTATTTTTCTTTGGGTTGGGTGGCGGTCATGGCTTTTTCTCTCCAAAAACAAAGCGGGCCAGGAGATTCAGGGCCAGTACGGCTGCGGTGATTAACAGGGAGGCGCCCCAGGCCAGTTGCTGCCAGTCGGCATAGGGCGACATGGCGTAATTATAAATAGTAACGGTGAGGTTGGGCATGGGGTGGAACAGGGAGCTGATCATATAAGGGCTATTGAGAGCGGTGAACAGGAGCGGCGCGGTCTCGCCGCTGACCCGGGCCACCCCCAGGAGGATGCCGGTCATGATGCCGGTGCGGGCCGCCCGGAAAACTATGGAAAGGGTCACCCGCCAACGGGGGGCCCCCATGGCCAGGGCGGCTTCCCGGAGGGGGTCGGGGACCAGGCGCAGCATGTCTTCGGTGGTCCGGGCCACCACCGGCAGCATGATGATGGCCAAAGCCACGGCCCCGGCCAGGCCGGAAAAATTGCCGATGGTCAGCACCAGTAAGCCGTAAACGAAAATGCCGACAATGATGGAGGGCATTCCCGTCAGGACATTGGCGGTGAAGCGGCAGAAATCGGCGAGCCTGGACTGCTGGCCGAATTCACCCAGGCAGATGCCGCTTAAAAGCCCGATGGGCACGGCCATGAAGGTGGCCAGAACCGTGAGGAGCAGGGTGCCCAGAATGGCATTGGCCAAACCGCCCCCCGGCACCATGGGCGGGGTGGGCATGTTGAGGAAAAACCCGAGATTCAGGGCCGGCAGGCCTTTATAGGCCAACATGAGCGTGATCCACAGGAGGATGAAGATACCTGATAGGGCGGCAAGTGAGGCTGCCACACTGACCAGCAGATTGACGATACGGCGGCCGGTGGCCGGACGGGGGATCATACCTTGATGCTCCAGCCCCGGTACATGCGCCGCAACATGAGCTGCGAGACTACCTGGACAAAGAAGGTAAAAATAAAGAGGACCAGCCCCAGGGCAATGAGCGAGCTGATAAAGAGGGGGTCGGTGGCTTCGGCGAACTCATTGGCCAGAGCGGAGGCGATGGTGTTGCCCGGAGCAAAAAGGGAGGCCGAAATTCTGTGGGAATTGCCGATGACAAAGGTTACGGCCATGGTTTCCCCCAGGGCCCGGCCCAGACCGAGGAAAATGCCGCCCAAGACCCCCACCACGCCATAGGGTATAGTTATTTTGTAAGTCACTTCCCAGGTGGTGGCGCCTACGCCATACCCCGATTCTTTCAGCACCGCGGGCACCAGGGCGAAGACATCCCGGCAGATGGCCGTAATAAAGGGCAGAACCATGAAGGCCAGGATGATGCCGGCAGTAAGCATGCCGATGCCCATGGGCGGCCCCTGGAAGAGGGGCAGGAATCCCAGGTACTGGCCCAGGAATGGCTGGACATAGGTGGCCATGAAAGGCGCAAAGACGAACAGGCCCCACATGCCATAGATAATGCTGGGGATGGCCGCCAGCAGTTCTATCAGCGACCCCACCACCTTGCTTATTCGGGGGGGGGCCAGTTCCACCAGAAAGAGGGCGATGACGATACTCATGGGCACGGCCAGGAGCATGGCGATGAGAGTTGACACCACCGTGCCGAAGATACTGCTGGCCGCTCCGAAATTCTGAGTAACCGGGTTCCAGGCCTCGCTGATAAAAAACTTCCAGCCGAAGGTTTTCAGGGCCAGCCAGGAGAGACTGAGAAGTTCCCAGAAAATCCCCGCCATGATGATGGGCACCACCAGTGCCGCAATAATGGTGAACCATTTAAATAAAGCGTCGGCGCCGATTTTGGCGGGTGCTTTTCCCGGTATGGCCGATGCGATATCCCTGGCCTGGGGCATGGGGCACAATCCTCATGATTTCTGGAGTAAAAGCCGTTTATGACACTATATCACAGGAGACACAAAGACAATCTTCAAATTCAGGGGGCGGGGAAATCCCCACCCCCTGAAGATTGCTTATTTACCGGCAGAAAGAACCTTTAGGGCCAGATCTGTTTCATACCGGTGCGGTCGGCATACTGCACGTGCTTGCTCCAGGTTTCCTGAATCAGGTCCACCACGCGGTCGGGCATGGTGACATAATGCAGTTCCTCGGCCATGGCGCCGCCGTGTTTAAAACACCAGTCGAAGAACTTCAGCATCTCCCGGGCCCGTTCTTTGTCTAGTTGGGAGCTTTGGACCAGAATGAAGGTGGCGCCGGCGATGGGCCAGGTATTATCGCCGGGCAGATCGGTGAGCACCATGTAAAAACCGGGGGCGTTTTTCCAGTCCGCCGCCGCGGCTGCGGCCTTGAAGCTGTCCATATTGGGGGTGACCACCTTGCCTGCTTTATTGATCAGCTTGGTGTAAGGTATCTTGTTGATGGTGGCGTAGGCATATTCCACGTAGCCGATGGCGCCCCGCACCTGCTTGACGTTGTTGGCCACGCCTTCGTTACCCTTGGCGCCGACGCCGGTGGGCCAGGAAACGGATTTGGCATTACCCACCTTCTCTTTCCACTCATTGGAGACCTTGGTCAAGTAATTGGTGAAAATCCAGGTGGTGCCAGAACCGTCGGCCCGGTGCACGATGGTAATGGCCTGGTTGGGCAGCTTTAGATTAGGATTGAGCTTGGCGATGGCCGCATCGTTCCAGTTTTTGATCTTGCCCAGAAAGATGTCCGTCAGCACTTCCGGGGATAAGACCATTTCCCCGGAGCCGATCCCGGGAACATTGATAATCGTAACCACGCCGCCGATGAGGGTGGGGAACTGCACCAGTCCGTCTTTTTTCAAATCTTCGGCCTTGAGGGGATCGTCGGAGCCGCCGAAGTCCACGGTCTTGGCCTTGATCTGGGCAATGCCGCCGCCGGAGCCGATGGACTGATAGTTTACCTTCACCTTGGTGAGCTCATGATATTTATGAGCCCATTTGGAGTAAACCGGATACGGGAAGGACGCGCCGGCGCCGTTGATGAGGGTTTGCGCCTGGGCGAGGCCGGCCGCCAGCAGGAAGGCCAGCAGCATCATCATACAGACAAGCTTCTTCATGGGGAATTTCCTCCTTAAGGTATTGTGTTATTTTCTTGTTAGAAAAGTGTTAGATATTAATTAGTTTTCTCTTTAGGACTTGTTGGCATGGCCTGAACCGGACTTGTTAAACTGGCCCGACCTGGTGTGGCTGCTGAAGGGCGTCATGGGCTTGATGGTTACAGGGTTTCCGGTTTCCAGTTTCATTATCTCGTTCCCAAGTTGTACTTGGGAACGCACAAAGGATTAAATCATCACTAATGGTAAGTCATGGTTATTTGGGGGGCGCAAGCTGGGTGTTAGAAGTTTGTGAGAAAGGGAAAGATCAGGCCTGCAGAGGAAGATGGAGAGTAAAAACACTACCCTGCCCCAGGGTGCTGTCCACCGTCACCCAGCCGTTGTGCGCCTGGGCGATGTGTTTGACGATGGCCAGGCCCAACCCGGTGCCTCCCACCTTGCGGCTGCGGCTGGGATCAACCCGGTAGAAGCGTTCAAAAAGGCGGGGGAGATGTTCCATGGCAATGCCTCGGCCCTGGTCCCGCACCCGGATGAGGACCTTCTCGCCGGCCGCCTCGGCCTCGACCTTGACGATGGTCTCCGGCGGGCTGTATTTCACGGCGTTATCAATAAGGTTGACCACCGCTTCCTCCAGCAGGGGGGGGTTGATGTAGGCCTGGAGGTCGTCAGGACAATATAACGTTATATGAATGCCCTTTTCCAGGGCCCGGAGTTCGGAAACCTGGATGGCGGCCTGGAGCACGGCCTGCAGCGGTTCCAGGGAGAGGCTGACCTTGCCTTCTTCTTCTTCCTGTTCGATGCGGGAGAGGGTGAGCAGGTCCTCGATGATCTGATTTAAACGGTCGGCCTGCCGGGCCATGATCTGGAGAAAGGGCCCGGCGTTTTCCGGTTCATGGATGGCCCCGGCTTGCAGGGTTTCAATGAAGCCCTTGATGGAGGTGATGGGGGTGCGCAGTTCATGGGAGACGTTGGCCACAAAATCCCGCCGGACCCGCTCTAACCGCCGCATGCGGGTGACGTCGTTCATCACCAGGAGCACCCCGATGGCTTTTCCTTGGGCGTCCAGGAGTTTCGTGCCGTGCAATTGAATAAACCGTTCCCCCAACCTGTTCAGCACGATTTCGTCTTCTGCGGGGGCGTCGGCGGTGCGGGTTTGCTGCAGAAAACGCTGGAGGTCCTTATTGCGGATAATCTCCTGGATGCTCTGGTTTTTGACCGTGGCCGGGTTCACCATGAGGAGACGGCCCCCGGCCTTGTTCAGGGTGATGAGCCGGTCATTGTTATCCACGGCCACCACTCCCTCCACCATGCTGGAGAGGATGGCCTCCTGTTCCTGGCGCTGCTGGGTAATGGTGCGGAAACGGTCATCCAACTGGGCGGCCATGTGATTCAGGGCCTCGGCCAGTTTGGCCAGTTCCTCGGTATCGGGCACCGGTACTTTAATGCTTAAATCACCCTTGGCAAATCGCTCCGCGCCTCGATTGATTTCCGTCAGGGGGCGGCTCAAGCGGCGGGTAATGAAGAAGATCACCGCCGCGGCCACCAGAACGATGATGAAGCCGCCCGAAAATATCTTTAAGTAGATATTCCAGAGAATCTTGCCCACATAAGTTACCGGCAAGGAAGTGCGGACGACGCCGATGATCCTCTCCTGCTGTTGCACCGGCAGGGCCACATAGATCATCCGCTCATCCAGGGTGTAGCTGCGCCGGGTGGAGATGCCGATCTGGCCGGTGAGGGCCTCTTTGACCTCCGGCCGGTCACCGTGATTTTCCATTCCGGCGATATTGAAGTCGGAATCCGCCACCACCACGCCATTTGGCAGAATCACTGTGAACCGCATGGTGGTCTGCTGGCCCAGGAATTTTATTACCTCATCGAGTCTGGCAGAATTTTTATCCAGCAACAAAGGCTGGACCTGGGGCTCCACTAAGCGGGTGTGTCGGATGAGGTTATGAGTGACCTGGTCCAGGTAGAGCTGCCGCCAGAACTTGGTGACATAGAGCGTGGCGGCCAGCAGGGAAACGAAGGTTATGAATAAAAAAGGCGGGAAAAGTTGCCAGAGCAGTTTTTTGCGACGCATAGGGTCATTCTTTGAAACGATAGCCCACGCCCCGTACCGTCTCGATATATTCGCCGCACGGGCCCAGTTTTTTCCGTAAGCCCACTACCTGGACGTCCACGGAGCGGTCTGAAACCGGGTAGTCGTCCCCGTGGACGCCGCTGACTATCTGGGAGCGGGTAAAAACCCAGCCGGGACGCCGGGCCAGCATATGCAGGAGGCGGAACTCCGTGACGGTGAGGTCCACCGGTTGGTCCTGAACCAATACTTCATGGCGGCCGGGATGAATGATGATCTCATGGATGGTGAGGGGAGCGCTTTCGGGAACGGTCTCCGCGGTGCGGCGGCGGAGCACGGCCCGCAGGCGGGCGATGAGGACCCGGGGGCTGAAGGGCTTGGTGATATAATCCGCCGCGCCCATCTCCAGGCCGGTGACGATATCGGCCTCCTCGCCTTTGGCGCTGAGCATGATAATGGGGACGTGCTGGGTTTTAGTTTCCCGCTTCAACTGGCGGCAGACCTCCAACCCGTCCACTCCAGGCAACATCAGATCCAACAGGACAATATCGGGCTGTGCCGCGCGGGCCGAGCGCAAGGCTTCTTCGCCGGAAGCCACGGTGGTCACCCGATAGCCTTCCTTAATAAGATTATAGCGCACCAGTTCGAGGATGTCTTCTTCGTCGTCCACCACCAGGATATGTTCTTTGGCCATTAAGTGCCTCCTGAAATAATGCATAAATCATTAGAATTATTTCATGACATTGTTAGAAAGGCACAATCGTTGTGTTAGCTTTGCGTACAGAATGAGATTAATGACCATGGAGGCGGCCTCATATTTTTCGGCAATCTGCCTCTATCTGGGGGAAGGATAATGTATTCTGATAATTTGTCAAGGGATTTAGGAAAGTTCCGGCTTCGCTGGGATATTGCGGGATTACCAGACGATGTGGCAGAGGTCCTCTGGCCCACTCTCTGCTGCTGTTTTCCGGGCAACCCTTCAGGGCTACCTGAGACTGCAAGCCATGTGAATCCTC
>VGSX01000159.1 GCA_016874895.1 Deltaproteobacteria bacterium | reverse complement strand
TTCCAGGCGGCGCTGCTCGCCGTAAGCCAGGCTGTCGGCGGCCCAGCTTGCTTTATCGGCCAGACCTACAAAGGCCAGCAGCTCCCGGACATAAGCGGTGCTCTGGCGCTCCTGCCGCCGGATGAAGGGAAGATTCAGCAAGGTGGCCAGCAAGCCGCCGTGCAGGTGCAGGTGTTGGCCCACCAGGACGTTTTCCAATACGGATAGGCCGCTGAATAACTGGATATTCTGAAAGGTGCGGGCCAGCCCCAGCCGGGCGATGCGGTGGGGCGGCAGGGTGCTGATCACCTCATCAAACAGGCGGACGGTGCCGGAACTGGCCGGCAGGATGCCGCTGATGATGTTGAAACAGGTGGTCTTGCCGGCGCCGTTGGGACCGATGAGGGCCTGCACCTTCCCCATGTCCACGGTGAAGGAAACATCGTCCAGGGCCTGGAGCCCGCCGAATGATTTGCTAAGGTTTGCAACTTCTAACAGCATAGTAATAAAAGATAAAACCCGGTGGTAGAGGCTTTCCAGCCTGTACCGGCATGATTGATCCGGGCAATGTCTTAAGGCGGGATGCGCTGCGCTTTCCCGCCCTACAGTTTGAATTTTTCAGGTTAGGTAACAGATCACTCCCAGACCTCCTGGTAACCCTTGCCCAGATAGGCCCGCTTAACCTCGTTATGGTCCATCAGTTCGGCAGCGGTGCCGTCCAGGCTGATGCTCCCCGTTTCCATGACGTAGCCCCGGTCAGCCACCTTGAGGGCCACCCGGGCGTTCTGTTCGATGAGCAGGATGGTGGCGCCCGTTTCCCTGAGGCGGGCGATGATCTCAAAGACCTGTTTCACCAAACGGGGGGCCAGCCCCATGGAGGGTTCATCCAGGAGCAGGAGTTTGGGACGGGCCATGAGGGCCCGGGCCATGGCCAGGACCTGCTGCTCGCCGCCGCTGAGGGTCCCCGCCGGTTGCCTGGCCCGCTCCCGGAGTATGGGAAAGCGCTCCTGGAGATCTTCAAGGTCTTTTTTAACGGCCTTGTGGTCGCTCCGGGCAAAGGCCCCCAGTTCCAGATTGGCGGTGACGCTCAGGGTACTGAAGACCCGCCGCCCCTCCGGGACGTGGGCAATACCCCGCTGGACGATCTGCTCCGCCCCCAACCGGCTGATGTCTTCCCCCAGGAATTCAATCATGCCTTTCCGGGGTCTTAGCAAGCCGGAAATCGTTTTCAGGGTAGTGGTCTTACCCGCGCCGTTGGCCCCCAGCAGGGTAACGATCTCCCCCTGGCGGACATGCAGGGACACACCTTTCAGGACATGCAGGCTGCCGTAGTAGCTATGAACGCTTTTCAGGGTTAGCATGGATTATCGCCGCGGCCCGGGGTCTTGAAGGATACCCCCTGGACCCTCACCTGCAAGACGCCTGGATTATAAGCCTCTTATGGATCAAAAATAAACTGCGGTGGCACAGGCTGCCAGCCTGTCCCCCCACTTAAGTGCCCTTCTTCCCCTTGGGGAGGATGAATTTCTGACTCACTTTGCCCACTCCCAATAACCCCTGGGGGCGCCAGATCAGCATGGCGATGAGCAGGCCGCCGTAGGCCAGGTCTTGATAATCGGCGAAACGCCGCAGCATCTCCGGAAGAATGGTCAGGATGCCAGCCCCCACCACCGAACCCAGGATGCTGCCCATGCCCCCCAGCACCACCATGGTCAGGATCAGAATGGACGTATGGAGCCCGAAGCTCTCCGGATTAATGAAGGTGATGTAATGAGCGTAAAGGGAACCGGCCAGCCCCGCCATTCCCGCGGACAGGGTAAAAATGGCGATTTTATAGGCCGCAGTGTTGATCCCCATAACCCTGGCGGTAACCTCATGGTCCCGGATAGCTTTCAAAGCCCGGCCATGGCGGGAGTGCACCAGACGGTAAACCAGGAGCAGCACCGCCAGGACGCAAAACATGACCAGGGTCAGATAGTTGCCTTTGAATCGGAAATTCAGGCCGAAAAGATCGGGAGGCGGTATTCTGGTCAGGCCGTCCGGGCCGCCGGTGACCTCCAGGTTAAGGAGCACCAGGTCCACAATAATCCCGAATCCCAGGGTAACGATGGCCAGATAGTCGTCCCTGATCCGCAGGGTGGGAATTCCCAGGCCCAGACCGAAAAGAGCGGCCACGAGGACGGCCAGCACCAGGCCCAACAAGAACGGGGCCCCCCAGTGGATGGTGATCAGGGCCGACGTATAGGCCCCGATGCCGTAAAAGGCAGCATGCCCTAATGACACCTGGCCGCAGTAGCCGATGATCAGGTTCAAACTCAGGGCCAGGATGATATAAAAGCTGCTGATAATGGCTAAATGCAGGAAGTATTCGGTCATGGTTCAATGGCCCCGGCCACCCAGCAGGCCCCGGGGGCGCAGGAGCAACACGACGATGAGAATAGCGAAGGCAACGGCGTCTTTGTACCCGGAAGACAGATAGGCGGCCCCCAGATTTTCCGCCACCCCCAGGATCAACCCCCCCACAATGGCTCCGGGGATGTTCCCCACCCCTCCCAGGATGGCGGCGCTGAAGGCCTTTAAGCCGGGCAGCAGTCCCATGCGGGGGTAAGTGGCATTATAATAGATGGCCATCATGATGCCGGCCGCGCCGCTGAGGGCCGAGCCGATGAGAAAAGTCAGGGAGATCATGCGATCCACATTGATGCCCATGAGACGGGCGGTGTCCTGATCCTGGGCCGTGGCCATAATGGCTTTCCCGAATCTGGTGTATTTGACAAACAGGACCAAAAGCGTCATGAAGAATACGGCCGAGCCGAAAATAGCCCCCTGCAGGGTGGAGATGGGAATGCCGGCCACATCGACGGTGGCGAACTCGAATTGTACCGGGAAAGCCCGGTCCGTGGGGCCGAAAAGCAGCAGGGCCAGGCTTTGCATCAGGATGGAAGCACCGATGGCGCTGATGAGCGGCACCAGAGGATGGGCCCCGCGCAAGGGGCGGAAGGCGACGCGCTCCAGGGTCACCCCCACCAGGGCCGCCACCCCCATGCCGAAGAGAAAGGCCAGGAAAAAATTCACCTCATAGGCGCTCAAGAGCAGAACCGCGGCAAAGGCCCCGGCCATGTAGAGCTCGCCCTGGGCAAAGTTGATGAGGCCCAGGATACCATAAATCATGGTATAGCCCAGGGCCACGAGGGCATAAACGCTGCCGGCGGTGAGGCCGTTGAGAATCTGCTGCAGGAGCATCCGCTGAACTCGTTAACCTGAAATGATGGGCGTCGTCGCCCTGAACCTGCTTCCTCCACCGGGGGAATGTTATCTTTTACCCCATTTAGCGCCAGAATGCAAGGCTAAGGATGCCTTAGGGAGGCAAAAACGGCTTTGGACGGGCGCGGCGGCCCATCCCGGGGTTTTCGACTTTCAGTTTACCGTTGCAATCCCCCTTTATAGCAGCTGAACATTACCCACAAGTTCCAGGCGATGGCTTGAGTTGGGGATAACTAAGAGGTATTATTGATTAATGGACCCCCTCACCCTGACCCCCAAGGGGGAGAGGGGATGAAGGAAGTGGTATCGTTAGAGTTCACTCGGTTGAGGGAAAATGAAAATCTGTTTTCAAATAGCGGAAGAATTACACACCAATTTTGAGTATAATAGGAACACATCCCACCGGAGTTAACGCCTTGACTTACCGGGAAGGAGATTCCAGTGATTTATTTGGATTACAACGCCACGACGCCCGTCGCCCCCGAAGTAGCCCAGGGGGTGCAGGCCTATCAGGGGGAGGAATACGGCAACCCCAGCAGCGATTATCCCCTGGGGCAGAGGGCCAAAGCCGCGGTGCAGCGGGCCCGGGAACAGGTGGCGGCTTTATTGGGCTGCCTCCCGGAGGAAATCGTCTTTGTCAGCGGCGCCACTGAGGCCAATAACTGGGTGCTCAAAGGCGTCTGCCATTATCACCGGGGCAAGGGCAAGCACCTTATTACCACCACCATAGAACACCCGGCGGTACTCAATCCTTGCCTCTTTCTCCTGGAAGAAGGCTGGGACGTTACCTTTGTCAAGGTGGATGGGAGGGGACAGGTGGACCCGGATGATATCCGCCGGGCCCTGAGGCCCCAGACCACCCTGATCTCCGTGATGCACGCCAATAACGAAACCGGGGCCATCCAGCCTCTGGCCGAGATCGGCCAGGTGGCCCGGGAGCACAACGTCCTCCTGCATACCGACGCAGCCCAATCGGTGGGGAAAATCCCGGTCAACGTGGGAAAGCTCCAGGTTGATTTTCTCACCCTGGCCGGGCATAAGCTCTATGCCCCAAAAGGCATCGGGGCGTTATATATCAGAAGCGGCTGCCACCTGACGCCGCTCATCCATGGCGCCTCCCAGGAGGGAGGCCGACGGGCTGGCACCGAGAATGTCATCCTGGATGTGGCCATGGGTCTGGCCTGTGATCTGGTAAGGCACCGTCTGGCAGAGGATACGGCCCATTTCCAGGCCCTGCGGGACCGGTTGCACCAGAGTCTGCTGGCCGGTTTCCCGGCCCTGGTCCTGAACGGGCCAGAGAGGGAGCGCCTGCCCAACACCCTGAATGTGTCATTTCCCGGTTGCGCCGGGGCCGATATCCTGGCCGGCATACCGGAGTTGGCGGCGTCCACGGGTGCGGCCTGCCATGGCCCGGAGGTAAAACTGTCACACGTCCTGGCGGCCATGGGGGTGCCCCCGGAAGTGGGAAAAGGAGCCGTGCGCCTCAGCCTCGGGAGACAGACCACGGTTGCGGAGGTTGATCGGGCTGCCTTACTCATCCTGGACCGGGTCCGGGGTCTAACCCACAGATGGTAGCCACAATATTTTGGGGCTTGAGGTAGAATTGATCGGTTTTTGGGCATGATGGGCCAATGGTGGTTTCTTTGGGGCTTGGGGTCCGCGTTGGGGTTGGCCACCTCGGACGCTTTGATGAAGCGGTTTTTCACGGATCTCAGCCCGTATGGCATGGCTCTGTTGCGCCTGTGCTACACCGTGCCCATCCTGACCCTCGGCTGGCTGTGGACCCCCATACCGGCGCTGGGCCCGGATTTTTTTCTGGTGGTGGCAGTGGCCCTGCCCCTGGAAGCCGCAGCCGGTCTCCTCTATATGCTGGCCCTGAAAACCGCGCCCTTGTCGGTCTGCGCCCCCATGATGGCCTTTACGCCCCTGTTGCTCATCCTCACCGGCTGGCTGCTGCTCCAGGAAACCCTGAATATCTGGGGCATCCTGGGCATAGGGGGGATCGCCTGGGGGAGCTATCTCCTCAATGTGCAGGAATTAAGGCGCGGCTGGCTGGCCCCCTGGTCGGCTCTGTGGCGGCTCCCTGGCCCCCGCTGGATGCTCCTGGCCGCCGCCCTCTACGCGATCACCTCGGCCCTGGGAAAACTGGCGGTGCTCCAGTCTGCCCCGACTTTTTTCGGGTTGTTTTATCCCACCGTTTTCAGCGGGTTGCTACTGGTGGGCTATCCCTGGAGTTCCCGCCCCGGGCTGCAGATTACCCAAAAGCCTGTCTGGGGGCTTATGGTGGGCTTTTGCATGGCGGTCAGCATCCTCTGCCACTTCCAGGGCATCAGCCAGGCCCCGGCGGCCTACCTGATCGCCATCAAACGCACCAGCCTGCTGTTCAGCGTTCTTTACGGCGGCCTGTGGCTGGGGGAAGGCCACTTTCTGGCCAGAGTTACCGGGGCCCTGTGTATGGCGGCCGGGGTGGGATTTATTACAATTTTGGGAAGTTAAATGAATCAGGCGGTCAGCCTTAACAATTAAAATTTGAAACATCTCTTGATGAGAAGATGACGCTGAGAACGTATCGCACCCGCATGGTTCGGGAACGACTGATGGGCTTTGAGATAAAAATATACCAGACCGATCTCATGATCCTGGCGGAACGGGATCTGCGCCAGGAGGCCACCGCGGTGGTGCACCAGGAGCGCCGCCGGTTGGAGCATTATATCGCCCAACATCCCGGTTTTCTGGAAAGCCTGACTCCCTGGCCGGAAGACCCGCTGGCCCCGCCCCTGGTTAAAGACATGATCCGAGCCGCGGCCCAGGTTCAGGTGGGCCCCATGGCCGCGGTGGCCGGAGCCATTGCGGCCGCGGTGGGCCGGGAACTGCTGCACCACAGCACGGAGGTCATCGTCGAAAACGGGGGGGATATCTTTCTGAAATTAGGGGAACCGGCCACCGTGGCGTTATGGGCCGGCCGCTCGCCTCTGAGCCTTAAGGTGGGGCTGCGAATCCCGGCGGCGCAGATGCCCCTGGGAGTATGCACTTCCTCTGGGACCGTGGGGCATTCCCTGAGCTTGGGCCGGGCCGAGGCAGCCTGTGTCCTGGCCGGGGATACGGCCCTGGCGGACGCCGCGGCCACCGCCTTGGGCAACCGTATCAAGCAACCGGGAGATATTACCGCAGCCCTGGAGTGGCTCGGAAGCATCAACGGCCTGCTGGGTGGCGTAGCGATATGCGGGGATAAATTGGGAGCCTGGGGAGAGGTAGAGCTGACGCCTCTGTAAGCCGGGATTAATTCGATCTCCAGGAGATTTTTGCAAAACTCATTTTTTCACTTAACCTCTTGTTTTTCTTATTGTTTCATGAGTTAGAGATTGGCCTTGCCCGAACAAAAAAGATTTAAGACCAAATACCCCGGTGTATATTACGTCGAGGGAACTGCTGCGGATGGCAGAGTCGAAATAATATACTATATTTTTTACCGGAAAGAAAACATGCAAATAGAGGAAAAAGCCGGACGCCAGTTTAAAGACGATATGACCCCGGCGAAAGCGGCGCAATTGCGCACCCGAGGAGCAGACCAGGGCCATTTTCCGGGAGACCGAGAACCGGATTCTCTCCATAAAGGCGACATGGACGGCATCAGGCTGGCCGCCCGCATCCTCGAGAACCTGGCCATCCCCGTCATCTATCTTACCGCTTATTCAAACTCGGAAATCCTGGAGAGAGCCAAGGCGACCGCCCCATAGGGGTATATCGTCAAACCGTTCAGCGAGAAACAGCTTAAGGTCAACATTGAGCTTGGCTTGGCACGTTTTACGAAAGAACAGGAGCGGAATACGTTTCTAAATAGGTGCCGGAGTACCATTGCCGAACTGGAACATCAACCATCGTCAAGGTGCCCCGGGTGCCCACGGAACCCCGAGGCTCAGGCCAAGGGCCAGACGCCGCCGGTCTTTATCGTGGTCTGCAACAATACCAACGTCTCCAAGCTGGTCTTTGACTATCTGGCCGGGTGGGAGAAGACCCTGCCGGACGGCGCCACCATCGTGGTGACCGGCCAACTCCCCATTTTCAGTAATGAGGCCAACGGCTCCTGGCGGGTGCGGCCCAACGCCATTTTGATTGACAGCGAGCAGCTTGAATCCGGGGAGGCCATGAGCCCGGAGTTTAAGAAGCTGGCCGCCCGAAAGATTGAAGAGTTTAAGGCGGAATACCGTCTGCGCTTTCCTGGCCGCAGCGTGGATAATATCACCGACGAAGACCTGCTCCGGGAAGTCATGAATACCATCGGCAAACCCGGAAAGCTGGGGGAACAGGTAAAATGCGTGGTATCTGTACGGCGTGCCGTTTTCTTTTATCCCCTGTTCCGGCTCTGCCAAGGACCCCAAGCCCGGCCCCATACCCACCCACGTGCGGACTCTCCCTGACCGCCAGGCTTGCGAAATCACCTTTCCCCGCCTGAACGGCTACCTTGATTATCCCTCTGATTATTCGCCTGAGTTATTCTATGAAAAGTCGTTTGGGGTATTTAAGGAAGATGATTCGAAGAAGTTAACGGTGGTGGTTGAATTCCCGGACAACCTCTATGATTACGTAGCCAACCGCTCCTGGATTGCCAACCAGAAAATCAGTCCTATTCAAAATGGTAAATTTCACATGAAAGT
>VGSX01000158.1 GCA_016874895.1 Deltaproteobacteria bacterium | reverse complement strand
GGGCCAGGCCTGCATGGATGAAGTCGGCCGCTTCCTGCCAGCCCAGGTATTCCAGCATCATGGTGCCGGACAGGATGAGGGAGCTGGGGTTGATCTTGTCCAGGTTAGCATACTTGGGGGCGCTGCCGTGGGTGGCCTCAAACACGGCATAGCGGTCCCCGATATTGGCGCCGGGGGCCATGCCCAGGCCGCCCACCTGAGCCGCCAGGGCGTCGGAAAGGTAATCGCCGTTCAGGTTGGGGGTGGCGATGACGCTGTATTCCTCGGGACGCAGGAGGATCTGCTGAAACATGGAATCGGCAATCCGGTCCTTGATGATGACCTGGCCGGCCGGGGCCTTGCCGTCAAATTCCTGCCAGAGTCGATCTTCACTGATAACCTGGTCCGCAAATTCCGCCTCGGCCAGTTCATAGCCCCAGGTCTTAAAGGCTCCCTCGGTGAATTTCATGATGTTGCCCTTGTGCATCAGGGTGATGCTGGGACGGATATTTTTTATAGCAAAGTTAATGGCTTGCCTAATAAGCCGCTGGGAGCCGGCCGCGCTCATGGGTTTGATGCCGATGCCGGATTCCGGGGAGATGCGGCAGCTCATCTGATTGTTGAGGAAGTCAACCACCTTGCGGGCTTCCGGGCTGCCGGCCGGCCATTCGATCCCGGCGTAGACATCCTCGGTATTCTCCCGAAAGACCACCATATCGGTTTTTTCGGGTTCTTTTAGGGGGCTGGGGGTGCCGGCATAGTAGCGCACCGGCCGGATGCAGGCGTACAGATCCAGCACCTGCCGCAGGGTGACGTTGATGGAGCGGAAGCCGCCGCCCACCGGGGTGGTCAAGGGCCCCTTCAGGGCCACCAGATAATCCCGGATGGCCCTTAAGGTTTCTTCCGGCAGGTGGCTGCCGGTGGCCTCATAGGCCTTTTCGCCGGCCAGGATTTCCTGCCAGACAATCCGCCGCCGGCCGCCGTAAGCCTTGGCCACCGCTGCGTCCAGGACCCGGACGGTGGCCCGCCAGATATCCGGGCCGGTGCCGTCGCCCTCAATAAACAGAATAACGGGATTATCCGGGACCTGGAGCCGGCCGGAGGCGTTAAAGGTAATTTTTTCGCCTTTCAGAGCAGTTGTGTCGGTCATTGAATGATTCTCGCCTTCTAAAATGTGTTATCTGCTTTCGGAGCAGATCTGTTGTATGAGACTGCTGATGGAAACCGGGTCGGTGACGGGGATCAGGACCACCTCGCCGCCATAGCCCTGCACCACCTCCCGGCCGCTGACCTCTGTGGCGGGATAGTTGCTGCCCTTGGTGAGGACCTCGGGTTTCAGGGCCGCCAGGATTTCAGGGAGCTGTTCCGAAGAGAACACCGTGACGTAATCCACCGTCTCCAGTGCGGCCAGCATGCGCCGGCGCTGGCCCTCGTGGATGACCGGTCGGCAGGGCCCTTTGACCCGGCGGACGGACTCATCGGTGTCCAGGGCGACGATTAAAAGGTCTCCCTGCCGCCGGGATTCCTCCAGGAACTTGATATGCCCCCAGTGCAGGAGATCAAAACAGCCATTGGTAAAGACCAGGCGTTTACCCTGGGCCTGCAGACGGGGCGCCAGGAGCCGCAATTCGGCCAGACTGAGGATTTTGTCGGGCTGCCCGGCCGGTTGCCCTGCCAGCGCCGCGGCCAGTTCCGAACGCAGGATGGGGGCAGTGCCCACCTTCCCCACGACTATACCGGCCGCCAGGTTGGCCAGCCTGGCTGCCAGGAGCGGCTGCCCCCAACAGGCCAGTCCCAGGGCCATAACAGCCACCACGGTATCGCCGGCCCCGGAAACATCGAAGACCTCCCGGGCCTGGGCGGGGATGTCCGCAGGGGCTTCGTTAGGCTGAAAAAGGGTCATGCCGGCGGCCCCCTGGGTGATCAGCACGGCTTGGGCGTCACATAAGCGGCAGAGCTCCTGTCCGGCCCGGAGCATGTCCTCCCGGTTCTGCAGAGAATAACCCACCGCCAGTTCCGCCTCCCGGCGGTTGGGAGTGATGACCGCGGCCCCGCGGTAACGGCGGAAATCCCGTCCCTTGGGGTCCACCAGGACCGGCAGGCGGCTCTCTCGCCCCCGGGTAATCAAGTCGGTGAGCAGCGGTTCGGTCAAAACACCCTTGCCGTAATCCGACAGGATGATGGCGTCCAGATCCGGCAGCAGGGTCTTGACATGCTGCTCAGCCAGCCGGGCGAACCAGGGGGCCGCGGGTTGCCGGTTCTCCCGGTCGATGCGGACGATCTGTTGACTCCCGCCCAGAACCCGGGTCTTGCGGGTGGTCTGCCGCTGGGGGTCGGCAAACAGGCCGGCGGGGTTGACTCCCAACCTGGTCAATTCGGCTTCGAGAGCAGCCCCGGCAGTGTCGCGGCCGGATAATCCCAAGACCTCCACCTGGGCGCCCAGTCCCACCAGATTATTGACCACATTCCCGGCGCCACCCAGAACCCGGTTCTCCCGTTCCACGTTGACCACCATCACCGGGGCTTCCGGGGAAATCCGCTCCACCCGCCCCCAGACATATTCGTCCAGCATGAAATCCCCGGCCACCAGCACCTTCAGGCCGGCCAGATCATCCGGGTTCAGGGCGGCTAAAGGCATTGCCGCAGCTATGTTCTCTGTCACCTTTTGCCTTTGGATAAACTTCCCTGTCATGAAGCGGGTTGCTGCATCCGGGGAGCCTGACTTTTTTCAATTAATCCAGGAATGATGATGGAAAAACTGACGTATCGGTCGTAATTACGGTCGGCAAAGGTCAGGGCCACCCCCCAGCACTGGCGTTGAAAAATGAGCCGGTACTTGTTCTCCAGTTTTTTACCGCTCACAAAGGTATGCTGGTTGCTGAGGCCTACTTTCACCGACCGGAAAAGATCGAGGAAGAGTTCGGAGTTAATCTGATTGGCGTAATTTTTATAATACACATAATCCAAATTTAAAAAATGCCGTTTGGCCGAATCCTGCAGGAGCAAGCGGACGTCCACCTGGCTGAACCCTTCTTTGTAGGGCGACAGACCGCCGTTCAGCCCCAGGCTGATATTCTCCGTGGGCATGGACAGGGTTTCCAGAAAGATATCGGACACGCGGCGGTGGGGGTGGGGAACGCCATCCAGACCGTAACTGCTGGAGTTAAAAAATACACTCTGGGTGAGCCGACTCCAGAACAATTCTCTTACCTGGGGCAGACCGGTGGCGGTCCGTGAGCGCCGGATAAAATGATGGGTCACCGAATAAGTGGCGGCGTTAACCCCGCCGATGGGTTCCTGGCCGTCGAAAATGGGATAATTTTTAGTGACCGAGGTCTGCCAGCCATAGTCGAAGGGATCAAAGGGCGGGATGCGGTTAACACTGAAGTTGGCATAGTTGTAATAAGTTACCCTGGGGGTCCAGATATGGCGGACAAAGCCGGAGCCTGTCGCGGTCCGGCCCCAGTCCCGGAAAAAAGGAGAGCTCAGGCTGGTTTTGACATCATAGAGGGAGCGGCCCTGGTATTTGTTTAAATCTTCAGCAGTGGCGTAACTATCTACCCGGTAGCCGGTGCCCCGCCAGCCGGTGGTGGCATCGAGGTCAACGGCGTCCAGGAGTCGGGTGGACAGGTTCAGCTTGGGATGAAAGTCCAGCCGCTGGCCACTCAACCCGTAGTTCTGGTAGTAATGGGTGTACGAGGTATCCAGGAGCAGGCTGAGGGGCGACCCTCCCAGGGGCAGCTTCAGGGTGGCGGCCTGCAGCGTGGGGGCTTTATGCAAGGTGTGGGGAACCGATGGCCCCAGGGGACGGTAGTAATTTCCGAAAAAATTGAGGCTGCCCTGGGAAAAAAGGCGCTGCAGAAGTAGACTGGAGACCCGGGTGCCCACCTCGAACTGCTCCAGGCTGCGGCCGTAATCATCCGCCCAGGCCCGGGAAAGCCGGTCCAACCCCAGGTAGCCGAAATTAAAATCATAAAGATACTGCGTATCACTGGGGATGTCCAAGGTTCCTCGGGCCACCCAGTCACGGGGCAGAGCATGGTTCATGATAGCGGCGCCCCAATACCGATGCGGCGTCGGGGAGCCATGCTTGTGGTCGCTGATATAAGAAAAGCGCGCCATGCCGGCCGAATCCCTGTTCCAGGCGTAGCGGTACTCCCCGCCCTGGAGGTAGCCCCGCTGGTTCGCCACCATCTGATAGAGGGTGGCGTCCATGTGGTTGTTGATGGCCCAATAAAACGGCAGTTCCACCACGGTTCCGGCCGCCCGGTGTTGACTGTAAATGGGCATGAGAAAGCCCGACTGCCGGGTGGTCTTTACGGGTAACACGGCGGCCGGCACAAAGGCCACCGGGACGGAGCCCAGCCGCAGAGAGGCGGCCTTGCCGGTGGCATAGCCGTCCAGGGTGACATTTAATTCCCGGGTGTAAAAACTCCAGGCCGGAGGATGGGCATCGCAGGTGGTCACCACGCTCTTTTCGGCATAAAAGGTGTTGTCGCCGGTTTTCCGGATCAGGGCGCTGTTGATGTGAAAATGGTTGCGCCGCATGAAAAGGCGGGCGTCCGTCACCTCGCCGCATTGGGTCACCAGATTGAACTGGCCTGTTTTCCCGGTGAGGATATCGTCTCCCAGCACCATGACCACATTACCCTGGATATGGGCGATCTTTGTAGGGGCGTGTACTTTCATATAGTCTGCGGTCAGGCGGCGGTCGGCCTGCCGGATTTCCACTCTGCCGACCGCCTCGTAGGTTTGCGTGGCGGCATGGTAGGTCAGGGTGTCGGCCTTAAGGATATAAGGCCCGCCCTCAAAAACCTCGTGCTTAAAAAGTTCAATTTCCGCGGCCCAGACCGGTATGATCAAGATCAGCCACAGGACCGGGACCAGGAAAGCAAGCCGCTTTTTCAAGGTTTCTTCCTGATGTTGGAGGATTCCCGCTGCGCTCCGGGGTGTTGGCCCCAAGGCCGCAACGGTCTGACCAGAGCACGGTGCCGCCAGCCACCGTTAAGCCATGTTCGACGGACATTTTGGTTTAGAGATATTACCATATAGGCTAGAAAAATTTCAACGTCATTCAACGGGTTGAGAAAAACTTAAACGGCTGGCCCATCGGCTACGGTCGGTTTGGATTTACGTGATCCGAGAGTAGCAGACTGATTGATCGGCTGCATGACTAAAAACCCTCCCCCTAGTTGCACTTTTTCAAAAAATAAGTAAATTCATAAAGATTTGTTTAGTTATAGCATACGCCCTGGTGGCAAAGATAGTTAGCAGTCGGCTTAAAGCTTAAGATATGGTAACAGTTTCTCATGGGCCGGGGGGCCACCTGTAAAGCATGCAAAGGTTGTTCGAAGGCGGGATGCGCTGCGCTTTCCCGCCCTACATGGTGAACTTTTCAGGACTGAGGCTTGTCAGTCCTGACAGGAAGTTTTTTCCCGGTAGCGGCTTCAGGCTTTTTACCTGTTGCCTGATTGCCCTTGAAATTTGATCTTAGCAGTTCACGCCGGGAGCCGGCGCCAGACAGGAGCAGGAGAGATGCATATCCAGGAAGCACGGTTAGGTCGCTTGTTTTTATTAAAATTTTCCCATGGCGAGGATCTGCTGCAGGAAATTTCCGATTTTGCCAGGCTTGCCACCATCAGGGCGGCCTGGCTGCTCTTCTTGGGAGCCCTCAAACAAGGCCGGCTGGTCTGTGGCCCCGAAAAGGCGGAACTGCCGCCCATACCGGTCTGGCAGGAGTATTCCCAGGCCTGGGAGGTTGTGGGAGTGGGGAACCTTTTCTGGGAGGGGGATACGCCCCGATTGCACCTTCATGGGGCTCTGGGCAAAGGTCAGGCAACCCTGACGGGCTGTCTGCGCCAGGAGACCGAGATATACCTGGTGGCCGAGGCCCTGGTGTTCGAACTTACCGGGATTGAGGTCCACCGGCGCCTGGACCCGGCTTTGGGGGTGTCGCTGCTGGAGTTTTCCTAAATCAGGTCACAGTAATGATCTGGCTGCGGCCAGATTGAGGACATCGTCGTCCGGAGCTGCTTTGGGGGTTTCCAGGATCACCCCCTGGACAAAGGGAGAGCAGCCGGCCAGGAAACCCCGCAAGCCCCGCCGGCCGATGTTTCCCTGGCCCAGGTGCCAGTGGCGGTCCCGATGGGAACCGCAGGAAAACAGGGCTTCATTGAGGTGGATTATCTTGAGTGCCGCCAGGCCGGGTCCTTGGGCAATTTCCTGCAAAAGCTGGCGGCGGCCGTGGGCCAGTCTCAGGTTATAACCGGCGGCAAAGGCATGGGCCGTATCCACGCAGAGACCCAGTGGGACGCCGGCTGACGATATAATCCGGTGCAATTCAGCGATGTGCTGGCCAAGTTCGTTTTTGCGCCCTGAAGTATTTTCCAGCAGGATAAGTGGGGGGGGCGGCGTCTCTGTAATGATCCGCCTCAATCCCGCGGCCACTCGGTCGAAACTGGCGGCCTCCGCCGAAGCATGGCCGGGGTGGCAGACCAGATAATCGATTTCCAAGGCTTTTCCCAAGGTTAGCTCCTGGTGCAGGCGTTCCCAGGAGAGTTGGAAGAGTTCGGGCTCAACTGCGGCCATGTTAGGGAGATAAGAAAGATGCGCCACCACCAGGTCGATGCCATGAAGACGACGTTTTTCTCTGAATTCGGCAATTTCACCGGCAGGGACCGGACGCCAACGCCAGCCCCGGGGATTTTGCAGAAATATTTGCACGGCCTGGCACCCGAGGGCATGGGCTCGGTCCAGAGCCCTGGGCAGGCCCCCGGCGATGGAAAGATGCAATCCGAGTTTCATAACTCAGCGTCAAGAGCGATTAAATGCCACGATTAAGTAGTGCCGGGAAGGCGCCTCCCCTCGGCTTTTTGGCGCCGCGCCTGCTCTTCGGTTATATCGCCCGAGAGTTCGGCCGCAATTTTCTCCTTACCCTGGCGAGCTTTGTCAGTATTTACCTTCTCATCGATTTTTTTGAGAGGATCGACCGGCTGCTGCGGGCTCAGATGGGCCTGGGCACGATCCTGGAGTATTTTCTGGCCAAACTGCCCGTGGCCGCCAGCCAGGTTTTACCGGCCTCCATTATCCTGGGGGTCATTATAACGTTTGGCCTGCTCTCCCGCCATAATGAAACCATCGCCATAAGGTGTGCCGGCCTGAACCTGGTCAGGATGTTGCGGCCCATTATACTTATCTCCCTGGTATTGGCCGTCATCCTGCTTGGCATGAATCTTTATCTCAATCCCTGGTTAACGCAGCGGGCTAATATTATCTGGGAAACCCAGGTGGATAAAAAACCTTTAAGAGAACTGATCGATCTCAAATGGCTCTGGTATAAGGGAGATCGAGCCATTTTCCACATCGCCGAGTTCCGCAAGGACGCCCAGGCCATGGAGAACGTTAAGATCTATATTTTTGACCAACAATTTCATCTCACCCAGTTTATGGCCGCCCAAAGGGCCCAATGGACAGGGAAACATTGGCAATTTTTCGACGGCATGGTGCAGACCTTTCTCGATGATGGCCAGATTCTGGGCGAAACGTTCGGCCGGCGGACCATCATCATGACCGAGCGCCCCGAGGATTTCGTCAATCTGGAACGAAAAGTGACAGAAATGAACGGCCACGATTTATACCGTCATATCCAGAGGCTGGATAGAGACGGGTACGACTCCAGACCGTACTGGGTGGAACTGCAAAGCCGCATCGCCATTTCCTTAACCCCTCTCATCGTGACTCTTATCGGCGGCAGTCTCATTTTCTGGCAGGAAAAACCGAACATTCCCTTGGCCGTGGTGCTGGGCATCGGCCTGGTTTTTATCTATTGGCTCATGTTCAGCTTTTTCCTGTCGCTGGGTCAGATCGGCAGAATGCCCGTCCTTCTGGCGGCCTGGCTGGCTAACCTGATCTTCATCCTGGCCGCGGTAATCGCCCTGCGCCAG
>VGSX01000157.1 GCA_016874895.1 Deltaproteobacteria bacterium | reverse complement strand
CTGCCCGGCCCCCGTGCCTGCCCGGCCCCCGTGCCTGCCCGGCCCCCGTGCCTGCCCGGCCCCCGAGCCTGCCATCCCCCGTGCCTGCCCGGAAGCCTAAGGCACAGGCAGCGAAAAGGCCAGGGGGAGGACGGCGGCCAGGATGCCGGCGAAGAAGAGCACGGCGCCGGTCAAAAGCCAGCGGTACTTGGTTTTGCGGGCCTGGCGGAAGGCCTGTTCCCAGGCGGCGGGGGTGTTTTGGGTGGTGAGGTACTCCTGGGGCAGGAGCACCAGGATGAGACAGATGAGGCTGGCGCCCCAGCAGGCAAAGGGGGCCAGCCAAAGCAGTCCGGCCCCTTTTTCGGCCCCGAGGGCCAGCTTGGCTTTAGCCACGTACAGACCCGAAGTGGTGGCGGCGGCGCCGGCCACCAGCTCCTGGTAGGACTGCTCGTAATAATATTTTTCCCGGGCGGTGAGGGGGCGGGAGGGGAGGGCCGGGATATCTTCCGCCGGTGGCGCGGCAGGGTTTCGGTCGGCAGGGATGGGGGGTAGTTGGTTCATGATTGTATCTGGGCCAGAAGGGCCGCAAGGTCGTCGGTGCCGGGAAACCCTGCCTGGCAGCCGACCTGCAGGGTCTCCTCCAGGACTTCAGCGGCCTGCCGTCGATCACCATGTTGAGCCAGAAATCTACCCAGGGTCCCGGCTACGCGGAATATCCCCTCGGCATTGCAGATATCATGGGCCAGGTTCAGGGCCTGGGACCAATGCTGCAAGGCCTCCTCCGGTTTTTCCGTCTGCATGAAGATATGGCACATGTTGTGCAGGGCTGGGATCATCCCGGCCTTGTCGCCGATGTCCCTTCGGATGGCGAGGCTGTTGTGCAAGTATTGCAGGGCGGTGCAAGGTCCTTGCCCCGACGCAACCCGATGCGAATCGATGGCGAGGCTGTTGTGCAAGTATTGCAGGGCGGTGTCGTACTGACCTAACTTAACAAGCAAAACTCCCAGGGGGTTCAGGTCGCAGGCGATGTCGGCCTGATAGGTCTGAGGTAACTTTTGATGTAACTATCTCACCATCCCGCTCATTTAACAGCATCAATAGTTTTTAGGGCGGGGGCGCAGGCTCGCCCCACCAAATTTGCCAGCAAGAGAGTCTTAGCCGGAAAAACCGTGCCGCCGGGCGATTTTTTTTAGCATGTGGGCCAATCCGACGCCCAGGGTAAACACCGAATCGGTATCCAGGTTCCGGTCCGCGGTGGCATCAAAGAAAACCTTCAGACTTGACTCCATCCCCTCCTCAGGCCGCCAATAGCAGATCATGATGGGCACCTTGGGCAGGGGGTGCAAAACCACGGAGATATCGGAGTCAAAGTGCCTTTCCACCTGTCTGCCGCTGAACAGCTTTATGAGATCGTCGAAAAGCTCGGTATAACGGTCGGCCACCCTTTGCAGCGGTTCCTCGCATTGCCGCTGAAAAAGCGGATAACGTTCCCGCCCATCCTGAAGTTCCCGGAGCGACACCCACTCGTTGGCCAGGGGAAGTCCTTCCCCATGCAGGATGTAGTTCAGAAAGGGGATGGCAATCCACGGGTTTATATGAATATCGGCCGTTAGATTTCCCTGGGAATCAACGCTGAAGTCCTTGCCGAGAACCTTTAGGGTGAGCCTGGCCCCCGAGAAAATCCCCCCACATTTGTCCGCGGCGACGGCAAGATCCAGGTGGACCACCTCAGATTTTAATTTTTCCAAATACTTCAAACCTGGTTCATAGGGCGGGTGGGTCTCGATTCTGCCGGTCAGCTGATCAATGATATGTTGGGGCAGGGTAGGGCATTCCTGGAGCTGGCGCTGATCCAGAACCACTGCTCCGGCAAAGGCCAGACAGGTTTTTTCGCCGCATTTGCGGCAATTGGACTTATCCAGCAGCTTATAAATCTCTAAGGTATTCTTGGAGTTGGACTTCACAGCTCACTCTTTCCACGACCATCTCTAGTTGTATTACGATTCGGGCGCCACGCGCTCTGGCATTTACCTATATATACTAAGCTTCTGAAGTCGGCGCAAGTTTTCCCTGAGGTAAATTTCGTGCCGGGCAGATGGTTATATGCCAATAAATTTCCTTGACAGCTTATGATAAATCTGTTTTATTAGCGACAGGACTGAGTTGAGGGAATATTCACATGTTCGTGTCGCAGGCAGGCTATCCGCAGTATTATTTTTATTTTTATTATCCCTGGCCCTGAACCTGCGCCCTCATAGCCCCCAAAACAACTTATTGATATAACAAGCAAAAAGCTGTGGCGCAGGAGAGGCGACCACGGCTTTTTTTATTCCGGGGTTGACCTCACCTTTAGAGGGCTGATGCTGCGGCAAACTTTAAGGAGGGTAGTATGATCGGTAAAATGATCCGCCTGGAACGCATCCTCAACCGGGAAACGGGGCGCACCGTGATCGTTCCCATGGACCACGGGGTCACCGTGGGTCCCATTGACGGGCTGATAGACATGAAAACTTCGGTGAACAGCGTGGCCATGGGCGGGGCCAACGCCATCGTCATTCATAAGGGCCTGGTGACCACCGGGCACCGCCGGCGGGGCCGGGACGTGGGCTTGATCGTTCACCTGTCCGCTTCCACCAGCCTTTCCCCCTTCCCCAATGCCAAGACCCTGGTGTGCACCGTGGAAGAGGCCATTAAGCTCGGGGCGGATGCCATCTCTATCCACATCAACATCGGCGACGGCACCGAACGGGAGATGCTGGCCGACTTCGGTCAGGTATCCCGGGATGCCCGGGACTGGGGGATGCCGCTTTTGGCCATGATCTACCCCCGGGGAGAAAAGATTAAGGACGAATACGAGCCCCAGGTTCTGAAACACGCGGCCCGCCTGGGGGCCGAGCTCGGGGCGGATATCGTCAAGGTTTCCTATACCGGCGCGGTGGATTCCTTCCGGGAGGTGGTGTCCGGTTGTCCGGTGCCGGTGGTCATTGCCGGGGGGCCAAAGATGAATTCCGACCGGGAAATTCTGGAAATGGTGAAAGGGGCCATCGAGGCCGGGGGGGCCGGCGTCTCCATCGGCCGGAACGTCTTCCAGCATCGCAACCCCACCCGCATGGTAGGCGCCATCAGCCTCCTGGTGCATGAAAACAGCACCGTGGAGGAAGCCCTGGCTTTCCTGCAGACCCCGGAGGTGGAGCGCTAAGATGAAACAGGTGTGGGTTAAGGTGGACCCCTATGACAAAAAACGGGTGACCACGGCCCTGGAGGGGGGCGCGGACGCGGTCTGGACCCCTCCCGGCCACGCCGCCGAGGTCAAGACCCTGGGGAAAATCACGGTCATCGCCGCGGATGGCGATCTGGTCCCGGGTGTGGACCTTTTCGAGGCAACCCTCAGCAGCGCTGTGGATGAGGCGGAAATCGTCACCCTGGCCAGGTCACACCCCGTGGTCATCCATTGCGCCGACTGGACCATCATCCCCCTGGAAAATCTGGTGGCCCAATCCCGCAATCTCTTCGTGGAGGCGGCCACGCTGGCGGAAGTCAAGACATTTTCCGGCATCCTGGAGCGGGGGGTGGACGGCCTGGTCATCACCGCCGAGGATCTGGGGGAACTCAAACGGCTCCTGAAACTGGTGAAGGACATCTCCCCCCCGGTGGAATTGGCGGCCGCCACCGTGGCGGCCGTCAAGCCCCTGGGCATGGGCGACCGGGTCTGCGTGGACACCTGTACCCAGATGGAGCCGGGACAGGGCATGTTGGTGGGCAATTCCTCCGCGGCCCTGTTCCTGGTGCATGCCGAATCCCTGGAGAACCCCTACGTGGCGGCCCGCCCTTTCCGGGTCAATGCCGGGCCGGTGCATGCCTATATCCGGGTCCCGGAAAACAAAACCCGGTATCTCAGCGAACTCAAGGCCGGGGACGAGGTCCTGGTGGTGGATCACCAGGGCAAAACCTGCCCCGCCACGGTGGGCCGGGTCAAAATCGAAAAGCGGCCTCTGATGCTGGTGACCGCCACCCATAAAGACCGGGAGTTCGCCACCATCGTGCAAAATGCTGAAACCATCCGTCTCACCCGCCCCGATGGCGCCGCGGTTTCCGTCGTGCAATTAGTCCCCGGGGATGAGATCCTGGTGGCCCTGGAAGAGGCCGGGCGGCATTTCGGGCACAAGGTTACCGAGACTATCCTGGAAAAGTGAGGTTTGGAATAGCGTTCCCAAGTACAACTTGGGAACGAGGAAAAAAGAGTTAGCGTATTACCCTCGTATCCAAGTTCACCTTGGGCACGAGGGCGCAAATGTAGGGCGGGAAAGCGAAGCGCATCCCGCCTGTGGATAACCTTTGCAGGTCTGCCAAAAAGCTCATAGCCGCCATCAGATAACTTCCTTCCAGGCCGCCGCGGCTGGATTCGGAGCATTATGATCGACAAAAAAACCGTCCGACAAGAAATCGACGCCACTGATGAGCAGTTGTTGGCCCTCATCAATCAGCGTCTGAAACTGGCTCAAACCATCGGGGAAATCAAGAACCGGGAGGACCTGGCCATCCTGGACCCCAAGCGGGAGCAGGAGGTTTTCGAACATCTGCGCCGTTACAACACCGGGCCCCTCACCGAGGAGGGGCTGCGCAATATCTTCCGGGAGATTATTTCAGCCGCCCGCCAGGTGCAGCGCCCCCTGTCAGTGGCCTTCCTGGGGCCGGAGGCGACGTTTACTCACCTGGCGGCCATCAAGAAATTCGGCCGCTCCACCATCTTCAAGCCCCTGCCCACCATCACCGAGGTCTTCATGGCCGTGGAGAAGGGCAACCATCACCTGGGGGTTCTGCCCATCGAGAATTCCACCGAGGGCGTGGTCAATGAAACCCTGGACCAGTTCGTGGACACCAAGCTGCAGATCTGCGGCGAAATCTATCTGGAAATTTCCCACGATCTGATTTCTCGCTCCGGGCAGGTCCAGGATATTGAGATTATTTACACTCACCCCCATGCTCACGGCCAGTGCCGGCGTTGGCTGCAAAGACACCTGCCCCAGATTCCCATCCTGGAGGTCGGCTCCACGGGCCTGGCCGCCCAGAAAGCGGCCCTTAACCCCAATGCCGCGGCCATCGCCAGCGGCTTTGCCGCTTCCCTGTACGAGTTGCGGGTAGTGGAACCCCACATCGAGGATCATCGGGAAAACGCCACCCATTTCTTTATTGTCGGACCCTACTCCCCCGGGGCCACCGGCACGGATAAGACTTCCATCATTTTTGCCGTGGTGGATGAGCCCGGGGCTCTGTACACCATGCTGCGGCCGCTGGCCGAACGGGGCATCAATATGACCCGCATCGTCTCCCGGCCCATGAAAACCATTGCCTGGCGCTATCTATTCTTCGTTGATCTGGACGGACACCGGGAAGAAGCCGTCCTGGCGGCATGCCTGAGGGAAATGGAGCAGATGAGCGCCTTTTTCAAGATCCTGGGCTCGTTTCCCCGGGCCGAGGCCATCGAGAAGATCAGTTGAGCCGGCTGAGACTCTGCATCCCGGTGGTGGCCCCGGACCAGACTGCGGCCCGGCAGTCCCTGGCCCGGATTCATACTCTGGGTTATTTGGCTGAACTGCGCCTGGATTATCTGGAGCAGCCTGATCTGGTGGCCTTGCTGGGTCCCCCCCGGGGCCCCCTCATCGTCACCAACCGTCTGCCCAGCGAAGGGGGGCGGTGGACCGGCCCGGAAAGGGACAGGCAGCGCCTCCTGGAGCAGGCCCTAGCCCTGGGGGCCGACTACGTGGACGTGGAGTTTACCAGCGACCCGCACTGGCGCCGGGATATCCTGGCCGGCCGGGGCGGGGCCAAGATTATTCTGTCCTGGCATGATTTCCAGGGCACCTCCAGCCCTTATCGACTGGCCGACGCCATGCTGGCCATGGCGGAATTGGGCGCCGATATCATCAAGATGGTGGTCTGGGCCCACAAACCGGCCGATTGTCTGGCCCTGCTGGCCCTGATCCCCGCCGCTCTGGAGCGGGGCCAGGATATCATCGCCTTCAGCATGGGCCCGGCGGGGAAATATTCCCGGGTGATAGCTCCCCTTCTGGGGAGTTACCTGACTTTTGCGGTCTTGGAGGCGGGCCAGGAGTCGGCCCCGGGTCAGCTCACGGTCCAGGAAATGGAAGTCCTCTGGGAGATTCTCGCATGATTTCCGGTGAAACCTCCGTCTATGGCATTTTAGGCCACCCCGTGGCCCATACCCTGAGCCCGGCCATGCATAACGCCGCATTCCGGCACCTGGGCATCAACGCTGTCTATGTTCCCTTTGCGGTGCAAAACTTGGCTCAGGCAGTTCAGGGTCTACGGGGCCTGAACATCCGCGGCGCCAGCATCACCATCCCTTTCAAAGAAGAAATTATTTCCCTGCTCGATGAGGTGGACCTGCAGGCCAGGGTCATCGGCGCCGTGAATACCGTAATTAACCATGATGGTCGGCTCTGGGGCACCAATACCGACTGGCAGGGCGCCTTGGCGGCCCTGGAGGAGCATACCGAAGTGGCCGGACGCCACGTCCTGGTGCTGGGGGCCGGCGGGGCCGGCCGGGCCATTGTCTTCGCCCTGAGGCAGGCCGGCGCGCAGGTCACCCTGGTGGATCTGGAGGAAAACAAGGCCAGGTCCTTGGCCCTGGAGTTCGGCGCGGTCTGTGTGACCCTGGATAAGGCGGTCCTGAGTCCGGCCGAGATCCTCATCAACGCTACCCCGGTGGGGATGGCCCCCCAGGACAAGGTCATACCCCTTCCGCCAGATAATCTTAAGCAGTTCGAGATAGTTATGGATATCGTCTATGAGCCCCGGCAGACGCGCCTCCTCACGGAAGCTGCGGCCCGGGGCTGCCGCGGCATCAATGGCCTGCAGATGCTCGTCCACCAGGGCGCCCGCCAGTTTGAGCTCTTCACCGGCCACCCCGCTCCGCTGGAGATTATGCGCCAGGCGGCCTTGTTTGACTGATCAGTGGTCAGTTATTAGTTGTTAGTGATTTTTGGTATTCCTCAGCCTTGCCGACTTTCCGGGCAATCGAATGTCACCGGCCGGCCAGCTATATCTCGCGAGGCTTGCGGCTCGGGGAAAATTGCCGGGGCAGTTCTGGTCTGTCCAATTCCTGCCATAACTTCTTGCATCTTCCTCAAATCATGCTATCTTTAATGCCAACCTGTTAGGTTCCTTCCCTATTTGACATTAGTTATAGGCCCAACCTTTCATGTCAAGGGTGAGATTGATGAAACTAGTGACCGCGGCGCAGATGCGACAGTTGGATCAGCAAACCATCGAAGAGATCGGTGTTCCCTCCATTGTCCTCATGGAAAACGCCGGTCGTACCACGTATCAGATATTGCGGCAGGAATTTCCGGACCTGGATGGTCCTGTAGTAGTTTTAGCGGGGCGGGGCAATAACGGCGGGGACGGCTTTGTGGTGGCCCGCTACCTGGCCAATGCCGGTTTCGAGGTTATGGTGCTGCTGCTGGCGGAAAAAAGCCAGATAGGCGGCGACGCCAGGATCAACCTGGGGATCCTGGATCAGTTGACGGTGCCGGTACGGGAAATCATCACGGAAGAAGACCTGCTGGATCAGATTCCCCTTTTAGAAGACGCCTCCTTGCTTGTGGACGCTATTTTCGGCACCGGCCTCAGCAGCGAGGTCAAAGGATTGTATCGCACTGCCATCAGCATACTCAACGACACCCCGGCGCCGGTGCTTGCCATCGACATCCCCTCGGGGTTGTCGGCAGACACCGGTCATCCTCTGGGGGTGGCAGTGCTGGCCGACGTTACCGTCACCTATGGCTGGCCCAAGATCGGCCAGATTTTCCCCCCCGGCCGGGACCTGGTGGGCCGCTTGTGGCAGGTGGATATCAGCATCCCCCCGAACCTGGCCGAGATTAGCCGCCTCGAACTTGCCGAACCCGCCGACCTGCGCCTTTTGCTGCC
>VGSX01000156.1 GCA_016874895.1 Deltaproteobacteria bacterium | reverse complement strand
GGGCCGGCTCATGCCGACGCAGGGAGCCGGCGCCACAGGAGGGGGTGGAAAGGCGGGCCCGGGTGGGCATTCCTGATCTGCAATCACCCCATCGTTTCCCAGCTCCCACGTGGCCGAAGCTTCCCTCGAAAGGGGGGACACTCGGAGGCGGGTGTCCCACATGCAATTCCCTCAGCAGTCTTGCCGGGGTCTGCGGCACAGGCATACGTCATCAAAACTTACTCATGGACACGGTGCGCGGTGCGCACCCTACGAAAAAATTTCCGGTCACTTTGCCACCACCTCCCCCTGTCCCGGTCAGTCGTTCTTCCTCCCCCATATTGCAGATGGGCTCCAGGTTGTTTAAAATATCAAAATTCCAGTTACCAAGCTGACGGCTTGCATGGGCGCGATCATAAACGAAACAGACATCCCGGCCGGCTTTCCCGAGGGGTGGTTCATCGACCTGTGGACCCCCGGCGAACTGGTGGCCTTCAGGAAGCGGGAAATCCTGGCGGCAGGGAACACCCCCTTCCAGACCTACGAAATCTTCGTGAGCGGACTGTGGGGCCGGGTCCTGATCCTGGACGACCGCCTGCAATCCACGGAAAAGGATGAATTCATCTACCATGAGGCCCTGGTGCAGCCGGCCCTCACCGCTCACCCCCGCCCCCGCCGGGTGATGGTCATGGGAGGCGGCGAAGGGGCCGCCCTGCGAGAGGTGCTGCGCCACCGCACCGTAGAGCGGGCGGTCATGGTGGACCTGGACGGCGAGCTGGTGGAGGTCTGCCGCCGCTGGCTGCCCACCTTCCACCAGGGGGCCTTGGACGATCCCCGGGCCGAATTGATCGCTGCGGATGGCCGGGGCTGGCTGGCGTCCCAACCCGACGCCGCTTTTGACGTCATCGTCCTGGACCTGCCCGAGCCCCTGGAGGCCGGGCCGGCCCTGACGCTGTTCACCCGGGAAATGTATCTGATGTGCCGCGGCAAACTGGCGCCCGGCGGCATTCTGGCGGTGCAGTCGGGCTCCGCCGGGGTCCAGGGGCGGCTCATGCCCGACCTCTGGGCCACCCTCAATGCCGTATTCCCCCGGGTGATGGCCTATGCCGCCTTCATCCCCAGCTTCATGGACCTGTACGGTTTTCACCTGGCCGCGGCCGAGGACTTCGCCTGGCCCTCCCCGGCCGAGGTGGCGGCCCGCCTGGAGGAACGGGGCGCCACCGGCCTGCGCTGGTTCGGGCCCGCCTACTCCCAGGCCCTGCCTTACCAGCCGGAGCACCTGCGGGAACGCCTCACCACCACCGGCCGGGTGCTCACCGACGCCCGGCCCTTTGCCGTGCTGCCCGGGGAAATGGTGTTTTTTTAGGGCGGAGGGTGCGCGCCACGCACCCTAAAGACAAACGTTGACCGTGAAAATCTCTTGCCAAAATGTAGAGCAGGCGCCCTCGCCTGCTCCTTGAAGAGAACAGCCGAGGGCGGCTGTTCTACATTTTTACGTCATCGGGGGCGCCCTCGACAGGGCCATAGTTCTTTCATCATAGCTGATAGATAAGGAGGTTGAGATTCAAAAGGTTATGGGTACTAGAAGAGTAGGAGTTTACGTCGATTCCATGAACATCATGCGCAACGGCGGCTATGGCATGCGCTACGAGGTCATCCGCCGGTTGACGGCCCAAAACGACAGCGAACCCATCCGATTGAACGCCTACGTGGCCATCGACGAAGAGCGGGCCGTCTCCGACCCGGCTTATAAAAACACCCTGAACTTCATTCTGACGCTGCGGGACCTGGGCTTCAAGGTCATTGAAAAGCCCATCCGCTGGTACACGGACGACTCGGGCCGCACCTACGGCAAGGCCAACCTGGACATGGAGATGGCCCTGGACATCATCTCCCAGTCGGAGCGCCTGGACGTCATCTACCTGTTCACCGGTGACGGCGATTTCGCCAGCGTGATCAGCATGGTGCAGAACAAGGGCTGCCGGGTGGAGCTGGTGGCCTTCGCCAACGTCTCCAGCCGGCTGCGCCGGGAGGCGGACCTGTTCATCCCCGGCTACCTGGTGCCGGGCCTGCTGCCCACCGCGCCCCCCCAGGCCGGAGCCCCCGCCTGGGGCGAAGACGGCAGCCGGGTCCGGGGGGTGTGCACCAAGTACTTCCTGGACCGCTCCTTCGGCTTTTTGCGCTTTCTGCAAGGCTTCGGCAAGCTCTGGGTGACCGACACCCGCCTGGAGGAGTCCCCCTACACCTCCGTCTTCTTTATGGAAAAGGACCTCCCCTCCGGGGTGCCGCCGGAACACCTGCCCAGCCGGGACTACATCCTGGAATTCACCCTCCGGGAGGGGGAAAAAGGCTTCGTGGCCGGCGATATCGAGATGGTGTACAAGTACTGATCTGCCGATAAGGGAAGAAAGGGGGCTTCCCAATCCCATCCCCCTGCCGGAGAGGAACGCATGACAGACAATCTCAAAGTGTTGATGGTGGCTTCGGAGGCCGTCCCCTTCGCCAAAACCGGCGGGCTGGCGGACGTCATCGGCGCCCTGCCCGGGGTCCTCAAAGACCTGGGGGTGGAAGTCAAGGTGCTCATGCCCTATTACGGCATGATCAAACAGGGCAAAATCCCCATGACCTGCGCCGCCGAAAACCTGGAAGGCCTGGTGGGAGGCCGGCCCCTGTCCTTCAACCTCGTGACCCCGGCCGCCGGGGAGATGCCCTTCTACTTCGTGGAGCGGGACGAATTCTATGAACGCAGCCAGCTCTACGGCAAGCCCACGGGCGACTACTTCGACAACCTGGAGCGCTTCTCCTTCTTCTCCTCCACGGTGCTCCCTTTCTGCCGGGCCCTGGCCTTCCAGCCGGACATCATCCACGTCCACGACTGGCAGGCCTCCCTGGTGCCGGTTTACCTGAACCACCGCTGGCAGGAGGAGCCCGCCCTGGCCGGGGCCCGCACCCTGCTCACCATCCACAACCTGGGCTACCAGGGGCTCTTCGACAAGGACAAGTTCCCCCTGCTGGGGCTGGACTGGTCCCTCTTCTGCATGGACGGCCTGGAATTTTACGACCGGATCAACTTCCTCAAGGGCGGCATCGTCTGCGCCCATGCCATCAACACCGTGAGCCGCACCTACAGCCAGGAAATCCAGACGTCGGAGCACGGCTTCCGCCTGGACGGGGTGCTGCGCACTCGGGCCGACGCCCTCTTCGGCATTTTGAACGGCGTGGACTACAACATCTGGAACCCCGAGGTGGACCGCCTCATTCCCGCCAACTTCGGCCCCGACAAGCTGGAGGGCAAGGCGGTCAACAAGCGGGCCCTGATGGAGGCCTTCAACCTCTCCCCCCTGCTGGAGCAATCCCCCATCCTGGGGGTGGTCTCCCGGCTGGCCGATCAGAAGGGCTTCGACCTGGTGGTTGCGGTCCTGCCCGAACTCATGGCCCGGGACATCCCCCTGGTCATCCTGGGCACCGGCGAAAAGCACTACCACGACCTGCTGACCGCCGAAGCCAGGAAATATCCCGGCAAGCTGGGCGTGAAAATCGCCTTCGACGACGGCCTGGCCCACCTCATCGAGGCCGGCGCCGACATGTTCCTCATGCCTTCCCGCTACGAGCCGGGCGGCCTGAACCAGCTCTACTCCCTGAAATACGGCACCATCCCCATTGTCCGGGCCACCGGCGGGCTGGCCGACACCGTGATGCCGGTGGATCCCGCCAAAGGCGCGGGCACCGGCTTCCTCTTCGTCGAGCCCGACGCGGCCCACTTCATCAAGGCCATCAACGCCGCCGCGGCCGCCTTTGCGGACAAGGCCCTGTGGCGCAAAATCATGCTCAACGCCATGACCCAGGATTTCTCCTGGGAGTCCTCGGCCAAAAGCTATCTCAACCTCTACCAGCGACTGGCGGCCGGGGAAGTGGGGTAATTTGAGACTGTTGCAAGAGTAGTTTTTGAGGGGAGGTTCGGGGGGCCGTGGGCCCCCTGCCCTTCCCTCAAACTCTTCTCCAAAGGTCTGTGCCATGCAGCTTTTCAACACCCTGGGCAAGCGCAAGGAAGTCTTCGAGCCCCTGGTCCCCGGCAAGGTGGGGCTCTACGCCTGCGGCGTCACCGTTTACGACGACGTGCACCTGGGGCACGCCCGCTCCGCGGTGGTCTTTGAGGTCCTGGTGCGCTACCTCCGCTGGCGGGGGCTCACCGTCACCTGGGTGCGCAACTACACCGACATCGACGACAAGATTCTGAAGCGGGCCGCCGAGGAAGGCGCGCCCTGGGAGGAGGTCGCCCGGCGCTACATCGTCTCCTTTCAGGAGGACATGGCCGCCCTGGGCATTCCCCCGGCCCAGATTGAGCCCAAGGCCACGGAGCACATCCCGGAGATGCTGGAGATCATCGCCCGCCTCATGGACAAGGGTTTCGCTTACCAGCGTCCTGCGGGCGGCGACGTCTATTTCCGGGTGCGCCGCTTTCCCGACTACGGCAAGCTCTCGGGCCAGAGCCTGGAGGACCTGGAGGCCGGCGCCCGGGTGGAGGTGGACGAACTCAAGGAAGACCCCCTGGATTTCGTGCTGTGGAAGGCCAGCAAGCCCGGCGAGCCCGCCTGGCCCAGCCCCTGGGGGCCGGGGCGCCCGGGCTGGCACATCGAGTGCTCGGCCATGAGCATGAAGTACCTGGGCGAAACCCTGGACATCCACGGCGGCGGCCGGGACCTGGTGTTCCCCCACCACGAAAACGAGCTGGCCCAGTCCGAGGCCGCGAATGCCAAACCTTTCGCCCGCTTCTGGGTGCACCACGGCCTCCTCACCATCGACAAGGAGAAGATGTCCAAATCGCTGGGGAATTTCTTTACGGTGAAGGAGGTCCTGGGCCGCTTCCCCGCGGAGGTGGTGCGCTTTTTCCTCATCAACGCGCACTACCGCAGCCCTCTGGACTTTTCCGACGCGGCCCTGGAGGAAGCGGAAACCGCGCTGTTGCGGCTCTACTCCACCCTGGCTCGCATCGATGAATTGACGGCAGGACGCCCCGCGCCCCCGGCCGCCGCGCCTCCCGGTTTCGCGCCGGCCGCCCTCAGCCCCGAGGAACGGGAGCGTCTGGCCGCCCTGCGGGACCGCTTCCAGGCCGCCCTGGACGACGACCTCAACACCGCCCAGGCCCTGGGGTATCTCTTTGACGCGGTGCGATTGGCCAACCGCCTGCTGGAGGCCCCGGAGACCGACCCCGCTTATCTCGCCTTCCTGAGCAGACTCTCCGCCGAGATCCGCGAACTGGGGCAGGTCCTCAACCTCCTCCAGGACGACCCCGCCGCCATGGTGGCCCGCCTGCGCCAGAAGACCGCCGACCTGGCCCTCACCCCAGAGGAAATCGAGGCCCTCATCGCCCGCCGCACCGCCGCCCGCCAGTCCAAAGACTTCGCCACCGCGGACGCCATCCGCCGGGAACTGGACGAGAAAGGAATTGTGCTGGAGGACACACCCAAGGGGACGATCTGGCGGGTGAAGGGATAATATCCCGTTGAAACGGGAGAATATGCATGAACCGCAGGCAGCTTCTCAAACGCTTAGCGCAAGGCCATCTGCATAATGTCCCGTTTTCTGATTTAATCTCCCTGGTGGAAGGGTTCGGTTTCAAGCTGCAGCGGATGATGGGGAGCCACCATATTTTCGGTCACCCGGGCATCGCCGAGCTTATCAACTTGCAAGATGTTGGTATGGAATCTTTCAGATTTAATTTTACCCTTGACATTCTCTATTTCTTTTCCTAAATTAATATTAATAATATTCCAGGATAAGCCGTGTCTTTAAAAAAATTTTGAAAATATTTTATAATTAATATTTTTGGAGATTAAAAATGAATAAGAAACAAAAAGCGATCATTAGCATATTTATACCATTTATTATAATATTAACTGCTTTATTCATTTCAATTCCTTCACATTCTGGAAAATGGTCAGGAGATGATTGGAAGGAAATTATTATTACACTAATATTATCTATTATAATTATTGTAATACTTGAACTATGGCTACACTCAGAAAAAAAGGTTTATATACATACAAAAATTATCGATAAAAAAATATCGAATGGCTGGATATTTGGATTGTGTGGAAATTGTAATAAGTTTACCCCCTATGAACAGTGTGATTTGTTCGGTTATATTTTTTTAAGTTGGTTAAACTTTATTGCAGTAAAAAAGATATTTATTTGCCAACACTGTGGAATATTTATAAGAGGGAATCCTGCCAAACATAAGTATTTAGGAATAATGGAATTATTAATTGCACCTATTATTTTTTATTACACCATTTATTTTGTTTATCAAATTGGCCAATCCGGAATTCCCGCTGGAAAAGATGCGATTTTTTTTTATTTTTTTTTATTATTAATTTATCTACTAATCACAATTTTTTTATTCACAATATTTTTATTTAGGGATGGATTGATAAGGTTATATTTTTCATATAAATACTGAATTAAATAGAAGTTAAAAGCTACGTAACTATGATTGATAATTAATTATTGCAAGTTAACATAGTTTAAGAATGTCAACAATTGCGGGATAATATATGGAAAACAATATTTATGATGATAACTGTATAGGTTGTGCAATATCCCGGGGTAGGGAAAATATGCAAGGAGGCATAATTGAGTTAGATGGCGATTGGATACTAAACCATTATGGCGGTAGTGAGGGTTTTCTTGGCTGGATGGCATTGCAGACTCGCTACCATCGAATGGATTTTAATGATTTGAGATATGCTGAATTAATTGCGCTTGGTGGCAATATCAAAAAGATAAAGAATGCTCTTTATGATTATTGGCGTGATAAATTTAGGGAGGATCAAATAGGGCGCGTTTATATTGTTTATTTTTTCGAAGGGATTTTTGATAAAAATCCAAGTAATTATCATTTACATCTGCACATTATAGTTCGCACAAAACAAATTGGCGAATTATTAAAAAACCAATATTTTGGAGAATTCAAAAATGTTGCCTATCCTAATATAAATGCATGGATGATACATTATTTAAAAAGAATACCAAGTGATGAAATAAAGAAATACATTTTCTGGCAACGATACAAAGAGAAAAAAGATGAGGATGTCATAGACCTAATGGAATTTTTGAGAACTAATGTTGCCAGGATCAAGTAGCATAACATATTTTTTAAGGGTATTTTTTTACTTAGAATAAAGTAATGTAGTTGCCGCCGGCGGCGGCCACGGGCCGCCCTATGATGCAGCCCCTTCATATCATTTGCCTCTTGCTTGCCTTTGTGAGAGAAAATGATATGGCCGACTATCACATCAATATTTTTTACCGCAAGGAAGACGGCGGCTACATCGCCGATATCCCGGACCTGGAGTTCTGCTCCGCCTTCGGTTTGTCCCCGGAGCAAGCCCTGGCCGAAGTTGAACTGGCCAAAAAAGCCTGGCTGGAAGCAGCCCGGGACGCGGGCAAACCCATCCCCCCACCCCGCTACCGGCCGGTGATTTACCAGGTTTCGCGGTAGCTTATCAGTGCTCCCGGATACGGGGGCGTGCGCCAGACCAAAGACTTCGCCACCGCGGACGCCATCCGCAGGGAACTGGACGACAAGGGCATCATGCTGGACGACAAGGGCATCATGCTGGACGACACCCCCAAGGGCACCATCTGGCGGGTGAAGGGATAATATCCCGTTGAGACGGGATAATATGCATGAAAAGCAGGCAGCTTCTCAAGCGGTTAGCACAAGGGCATCTTTATCCGAAATTATGCCGCATTCTTGGCCACAGCGCTTGAAAAATGGTTTTGGGGACCTCTCTGGCCGAGTAAAATCTCCCGAACGGTCCTCTTCTAAGAGCCAATTCTTCTCTCAGGTGGCAAAGTAGCACAAATTGAGGCGGAGAGGCAATTTTCCCCAGATTTCGCGCGTACCACTCCCTCGGCGACCGGAGGCTATCTGGCTGGGAAGCCTAAG
>VGSX01000155.1 GCA_016874895.1 Deltaproteobacteria bacterium | reverse complement strand
AACCTTGAACCTTGCACTTTCCACTTTCCTCTTTCCACTTTGCACTTTGCACTTTATACTAACAATATGGAATATCAATCTGATTTTCTCGTCATCGGCTCCGGTCTGGCCGGCCTGGGCTATGCCCTCAAGGTGGCCCGCCATGGCAGTGTCAATGTGGTCACCAAACGCAGCATCATGGAAACCAGCACCCGCCAGGCCCAGGGAGGTATTGCGGCGGTCCTCGGCCCGGATGACAGCTTCGATCTGCACATTAAAGATACTCTGATGGCCGGAGACGGTCTCTGTCACCAGGATACGGCGGAAATGGTGGTGCGCTCGGGACCGGAGCGCATCCGGGAGCTGGTCAGTCTGGGGGCCCACTTCGACCTGGCCGGGGACAGCGGCACCGGGTTCGACCTCACCCGGGAGGGCGGCCATTCCTGCCGGCGCATCATCCATGCCCACGACATGACCGGCCAGGAAGTTATCAGCATCCTGGTGGCCCGGGTCCTGGAGCAGCCCAACATCACCGTCTTTGAAAACCACATCGCCGTGGACCTCATCACCCGGCACAAGCTGGTGCGCCGGGGCGCGGTCACCACCAACGTGGAGGAATACTGCCTGGGCGCCTATGTCCTGGACACCGCCACCGGCCAGGTGGATACCTTCATCGCCCCCATTATCCTGCTGGCCACCGGCGGAGCCGGCAAGGTCTATCTCTATACCAGCAACCCGGATATCGCCACTGGCGACGGAGTGGCCATCGCCTTCCGGGCCGGGGCCAGCATCGCCAACATGGAGTTTATCCAGTTCCACCCCACCTGCCTCTATCACCCCCTGGCCAAAAATTTCCTCATTTCCGAGGCCGTCCGGGGCGAAGGCGGCATCCTGCTGGATAAGCGCGGCACGCCCTTCATGGCCAAATACCACCCCCTGAAGGATCTGGCCTTCCGGGACGTGGTGGCCCGGGCCATTGACACCGAGCTGAAAAAAAGTGGCGACGATTGCGTCTTCCTGGACATCAGCCACAAGTCCAAGGATTTTGTCCAGGCCCGCTTCCCCGGCATTTATCAGAAGTGCCTGGAATTCGGCATCGACATCACCAGCCAGCCCATACCCGTGGTCCCTGCGGCCCACTACTCCTGCGGCGGGGTGATCACCGACCTGCTGGGCCGCACCAATATCAAAAATCTCTATGCCGTGGGCGAAGTGGCTATGACCGGCCTGCACGGGGCCAACCGCCTGGCCAGCAACTCCCTCCTGGAAGCCCTGGTCTTCTCCCATGAGGCGGCCCGGCACGCCGTGGAAGTGCTGCCCCAGATCCCCAAGAGAAAATTCTCCGAAGTCCCGCCCTGGGACCCCTCCGGCGCGGTGGACAGCGACGAAAACGTCGTGGTCACCCAGAACTGGGATGAAATCCGCCGGTTTATGTGGAATTATGTGGGGATCGTGCGCTCCGACAAGCGGCTCATGCGGGCCCGCCACCGCATCGACCTGATTCAGCAGGAAATCAACGACTACTACTGGAATTTTCTCATCACCAGCGACCTGGTGGAACTCCGCAACATCGCCACCGTGGCCGACCTTATCATCACCTGCGCCCTGCAGAGGAAAGAAAGCCGGGGCCTGCACTACACCCTGGACTACCCGGAAAAGGACGACGCCAACTGGCTCAAGGACACCGTCATCACCGCCAGTTGAGGCGGTTTCTGGTTTTTAAAACGTTTTTTGCCGGGAAAATAGCGGCTGTAGGGGCGGGGTTACCCCGCCCCTACGCTTAGCAACGTGGCGAAGCGGGAGCTTCGCGCCCTAATTGAGTGCCTAAGACGGAGCTTAGGTACGAGGGGATGGGGGCGTCTTCTAAATGTCGGCTTTCTCGACTTCTGCAATCTGGTAGAAAAATATGATATAAAATTGCAGGGTAAATAATGGGTGACTATCACATTAACATTTTCTACAGCGAGGAAGATGGCGGTTATATTGCCGACATCCCCGACCTGGAGTCTTGTTCCGCCTTCGGCGAGACGCCGGAAATTGCCCTGGCCGAGGTCAAACGAGCCAAAGCCGCTTGGCTGGCTGCCGCCGGAGATTCCGGCCGGTCCATCCCGCCGCCCCGTTATCGCCCCGTGATTTATCAGGTCTCTTAACCTACTCGGGGCCGTATAGCAAATTAACCGGCAGGCCGTTTAGTGAAGAAGACTTGAAAGACCGGGTAAAGGCAGCAGGCCAACGCCGCACGGTAGGCTATTTTATCAACAGAAAATTCGGGAAAGCAGAAGTAATCAAAACCTTGCGCTCATTCGGTTTCGAAGCTAATAATCACTCGAAGGTCATCGTCTCATGGGGGTGGGTCCCGGAAGCTGCAGCCCAGGCTAAAGAGGCAAACATCTCCATTCCCTTGACATCTGCCATAAAACCCTAGTTACTCCACCAGTTCTACAACTTTCAGCCCGTGTCCCTTCAGGCTGGCGAGGATCGGTCCCAGGTCCGTCCTGGCCAGCCGGAAGGCATAAACCCGCTCGCCGCTGGCCTGGCAGGCCCCCAGCCCCACGTTGATAATTTCCCCCCCCGCCTCCCGGATCAGCCGACAGGCCTCTTCATAAGCGGTATCATTGGGCAGGGCCAGATCAAGCCGGGAACTGCTCTGCAGGGCTTCCAGCATAAAAAGAAAGGCTGAGAGCAGATCAATCACCGTCAACACCCCCACCAGTTTGCGGCCGCTGAGGACCGGGACGCCGCCGATCTTGTGTTGCCGCATCAGGTGTGCCGCTTCTTCCAAACCCATGTCGGGGGTGACGGTGATGGGGTCGAGATTCATAATCTCCCCCACGGTAATCTCATGCAGCATGGCCGCCAGCATCACCCCGTAAAGGTCCCGGGCCGACAGCCAGCCGGCGAATTGCCCCTCCCGCACCACCGGCAGATGCCGGATGTTCAATTCCTGCATGATTTTTGTGGCTTCCAGGACAGTGGTCTCCGGGGGCACCGTAATGGGGTCCCGGATCATAATCTTGCCAACGCGCATCAGCAAACCCCCTTTACCGGATTCTGCTCCTACTGTAGACCAACCAGACCACTAACTCAAGGGAAAAAATGACCTTTGCCCTGACCAGCCTGCCCCTCACCGAAGTATCATTAACGGTAATCCAGACTGCCGCACCCGCCCGGACGAAAACCGGGCGGAAGCCTGCGCCCCCGCCCGGTCCCGAAAATCGCCGGCCGGAAACCGAAAACCGACTTAATTGGTGGCCAGCACGCTCATCAGGGTAAAAATCATGTGTTCGGCGTGTCCGATGTAAGTGGCCATATTGGCCCGGTGATTAGCCATGATCCCGTCTTTGGGGGCATTGGTGACCACCCAGGGTCTTAGTTCTGATGCTGCACGCAGGGCGGTAATGGCGTCCTCCACCAGTTTCATGGAGTTTTTCCTCAGGAGCTGGTCGGCAAAATCTTCTTTCACGCCCTCCAGGACCTCCGCCATACCCAGGGCCACTCCCTGGGCAAAATAAAAATAATCGTCGCAGACGAACCAGGATACCTTGCTGCCGTCAGCTTCCGTATCCTTGACGAGATTATGGAAAGCGCTGCCCAGCAGGTCCCGGAAATGGTTCATCAGGACGATGAGGTTGTCCACCCGGGTATAAAAGCGGCTGCGATTGTGTTTGAGATCATCGATGTATCTGTCCAGATTAGCCATGGCCTCCCGGTATTTTCCAGAAGCCGAGGGGAACCAGTATTTCTCCGGGCTAACCATAAAAAAGTTCATGGCATTGTTTACATAAGGATTCTGGGCTTCTGTCAGGGCAAAGCGGCTCATGCTTTCGTTAAGAACCACCACGGTCCGGCGGGCCACCTCCAGAACTCCCAGCTGCAGGTTGTTGACATTGTCCGTGAGCCCCAATTTGCCGAACAGGATGGAGTTAGGCCGCCAGCCGAAGGTCGCCTGGTTGACCTGGTCATCCATAATTTTGATCAGGCCGCGGGTGAAGGCCTCCCCTTTCACCGGTGTCGGGACCGGCTTGGCGGCAAGGGGCGGCAATGGCGGAGGCGCCGGCGTACCTGGGGCGGCCAGCTCTCCAGGCCGGACGGTAGTGTCCGGCGGTCCTCCCGACGGGATATCCCCGGGCCTTTCGGTTAATCCTTCACTTACCCCGCCAGGCGGGGGAACGGTCGCAGGCGCGCCCTGCTCCGGGCCGGTTCGGCGCTCACCAGGTTGCGGTAGCGGTGATAAATCCAGGGTCTTGTTGACCAAAGACCCCGGCGGCGTGGTCTGCTGAACCCGTTTTGATTCTTTGGCGGAAAAGATATAAATGAAAAAAACTAAAACCAGGGCACAGATGATGAGCAGACGATACCGCGACCACTCTTCCTCGGGGGGAGTGGGTTTCCGGGGGACAGGCAGGGGTGGAGGGCTTATCTCTTCCGGAAGATTATCAGGATTAGAATTCATGGTGACCTCTGGATTAACAGGTAACGCCGATGGTCAGTGAGGTGTATAAGACCTTCTGGTTAAAAAATATCGGCGCTAAAAACGTATATCTGCGTTTCCGGATCTTTCCAGGCCAAAGGGGAGAGGCCGGCTTTGGAACAGGTATGTTCTAAAAAGGTATCCCGGTCCCAGCGATATTCCGTGGCTACCTGGGGCAGGAGCAGACCCCGGCGGGATCCCTGGCAGATATACAGACCGTGAACCCCCACCTGGATCTCATCAACGTTTTTGATCCGGCGGAGGGGGGAGAGCACGGATATTTCGATATCAATGTCACGAAATTCTTGGATTGTCAAGGGCGGGAAGCGGGGGTCGCCGAAGGCCGCGGCCAGGGCCATCTCCTGAATGGTTGTGGCCAGGGGTTTCACCGGTTCGATGAGGCCGATACAGCCCCGCAATTGCCCCCGGAGGTGCAGAGTGACAAATGCGCCCCGAGGCTCCCGGAGAACCCCCGAAACATCGGTGAACGGGGCCGGTGGCTTTTTTTCCAAACCCGCGGCAATGCTTTGGCGGGCAATATCGTGCAGGTTTTTTTTGTCCTGTTCGGTCAGTTGCATGTGGTGTTCCTTACCCCAGACAGGCGCCAGCCATCTTGGGGACCAGAGTATTCCCCAAGCAGTCAGAATCGCCAGGCAGATTGCCGCGTAATGTATTTTTCTGACAATTTCCATGTGTTGGAGCATAAAAGGCAGCCGGCTGGGGCTGAATTATATTGATGTCTAACAATTTATGCTATCAGAATAACTCAATTCTTGTCAATTCCAAAAGCCGTTGCTCCATGGGGTCTACCCGGGGGCAAGACTGTCTAACAGCCACAGGCGGGGGGCGCGGCGCTTTCCCGCCCTACGGCCTGAGCAACAAAACGCCAGCGCCGGCTTCCAGCCTCTATCCCGTGACATGCCGAAAGCCTGTTCCAGAACTTCTCATACCAAGTTTGGTCTGAAATGCACCCCTCTGATCTCTCAACTATCTAAAACTATCTAATATTTTTACCGAAAAGCGGAAACGGTATAAGTCACCGGCCCCGAAGCTAAGGGTGAGATGTCAAGGCACTCTCCTGTTTGCTTTTGGGCGCCGCATCCTGCCTCCCCTGAACCGTCAAGGTCCCTTTGGGGGAATAGCCGAACACTCCGGGGGTGTACATGGGGGCGACCTTCGTGGCCGGCTGGACAAACTCACCCTCGCAGACGGCCCGGGCATAATATTCAAAGAAGTACTGGCCCTCAAAAACCCGGTCCCGGAAAGCCACTACCCGGTCGCTGCGGATTTCAAAAAAATCCGGGCGAAACCGGAAGCTGCCCTCCGGGGTGATGTATTCGAAGGCGTCGCTTTCCTGGTCCTGCTCCTCTTCCTCGGGCCTCTGCTCTTCGGTGGCAAAGGCAGTGTTGATGGCCACCAATCCCGCCGGGAGGGGATCGTCCAGGACCACGTAGCGCTGGTCGTGTTTCAGGATGTGGGCGAAAACCGTGACCTTCACCAGATCGCCCACCCTGATGGCGGGTGATCCGTCGGTGTTCCTGATCTGCTTGGTAACCTTAATCCCCTGGCTGGCGCCGCCCGCGGCGATATCAGGCCGGGGGGCGGTCAATTCCACTTTATACAAGAGCGCGCCCTGGGAAGGGGACTCCACCCGGATTGCGGGTGTCTTTAGAAGGAGTTGGGGATCTAAAGTCAGGGTCCGGAATCCCTTGGGGTCCAGGGTGAGGGACTGCTTCTGGCCGCCCGGCTGTTGCACCATGAGGTCCACCGGCCGTGTCTCTAATTTCTGCCCTTTAAAATATTCTCCCAGGGCCAGGAGGGCCCAGCCGGTATCGGCCGTGGAGGTCCAGACGCCCTGATGGTCCAGGCCGCCCATGAGAGCCAGGGCCACGCCTTTGGTGAGGGGGTCCTGGGGCAGGATGGCAACCCCGGCCAGCAGGCTCAGGGCCGGCCCCCGATAGCGGGCCGGGAAATCATCCTCGGAAAATTCCTCGGACGGCTCCCCGGGTTTCTGCAAAAGTATCTTGAGGGCCTCCTGGAGTTCCCGGGGGGAAGCCAGGCCGGCCTGCTTCCCGGCCAGGAGCAGCAAAGTCCTGGCCTCGGAGCCCAGGTTGGCATAATCGCGGCGGAGGGACTGGTAAGAGCCGCGGTCCAAGTTCCCGGTGAGAGACAGGATATAGGCGCCGTAAGCCCGGAGCAGAGAGGGAGTCCTGGAGTTGTCCACCTGTTCCTTCAAGAACTGCACCATTCTCTCCATGGCTCCGGGCGGCACCGTGAAGCCTTTGTTTTGGGCCAGGCTCAGGGCCATGGCGGCGTAGATCGTCCCCCAGCGATGCGGCCGCCGGTGCCCCGGCCAATAACTGAAACCGCCGGAGTCCAGCTGCATTCCCAGGATGTGGCTGATTCCCTTGGTCAGAAAGACATCGGTTTGGGCCACTGTAATGCCGGGTACCAGACCGTCGTTTATAGCGCCTCGCAGGGCCGCCAGGGCCAGAACTCCGGAACTGGTCTGCTCCACGCAGCCGTATGGAAAGGTGAGCAGATACTTTATGGCTGCAGTCATCCGCAGGAAAGGGGACCCCGCCAGGGTTAAAACGGCCTGGATCTCAGATATGGTGGCTTTTTCTCCGGACGCCGCGGCAACGTGAGCTGGCAGGCTGAGCTTGATGTCCGCGGGACCGCTAAAGGAGCCGAAGGTCACCGTGGTGTCCCGCACCTGGCCGGAGTTGATCTGGAGGCTTTCCTCCACCGCGTCGAGTTTGCCCTGGAAATCTCCCTGGAAGCGGGCCAGGGCCGGTCCCGGGGCCTCGGCGAGGCCGACCACCGCCACCTTGACGCTGTCCTTGGCCGGGAGCTGGACCTGGGGAGTCTCAGTGCTGAGTGTCAGGCCGCCCTCGCTGGCGGTCCTGAAGGTCATGGGTCCGCTGGCCCCGGAGTCATTAAAAGCAGCCACGTGAAACCGGAACCGGTCGCCCTGGGTAAAAAAGGACGGCATTCCGGGCTCCAGATAAAAATCCTTGGTGGCCAGCAGGGGCCGCTGGGCGTTGGCCAGACGGCTGCCCCGGTCCAGGGCCACGGTGTAGACCCGGTAGGTGGTCATGGTGTCGGGCAGGGTAAACGACACCTTGGCCCGGCCCTGACCGTCGGTTTTCAGGGCCGGGTTGAAATAGGCGCAGGGGTCAAAGCGTTTCCGCACCTTGCCCATCATGGCCTCCGCGCCGGGCTCCAGGCCGCCCCCGCCGGTGAGGGGTTCGTTCCGGGCCAGATAATAGGGTGTCTGGTGCATGAGCAGGGTGCGCAACTCTCCGGTAAAGACCTGCAGGGGCCGGATAAACTGCACCAGCGGCTCCGGATCCGGGGTTTTAAAGGCCGTGAGGGCCAGGATCCTCTCGTCCACCACCGCCACCGCCATTTCTGCCTCCACCTCCCGGCCGTCTTTGGCCATAACGATGAAATCCAGCTCCACTTTATTTCCCGGCTCCGCTCGTAATTCCTTGGCTC
>VGSX01000154.1 GCA_016874895.1 Deltaproteobacteria bacterium | reverse complement strand
TTCGAAACGCCGGACCTGCTGATACAACCGGCTGATCTGATCGAAGGCGGTGAGGAGGTCGCAATCCCACCTCTGATACTGGTCCACCATCAGCTCCACCCGGTAATCGGTGAGGGGCATGTGAAACCGCCGCAGGAGTTCGTTTTCCCGGCGCCACACTGATTCTTTCACCAGAGCCAGTTCATGGGCCGCGGCGTCGGCAAACCTCTCGGCCAGATCGGGGCTGTCGGGGTCGGCCAGCAGCCGGGCCAGTTCCTGCACAGGATGAGCCACCACCTCAGGGGTAACCAGGAACTCCTTGATGTCGGTGGAGGGCAGGCGCTTTTCAAACTGGATCAGGGCCTTTTCAATGACGCTTACCAGTCCCCGGGCGCCGGTGTGCTCCTGGGCGGCCCGCTCGGCCAGCAGGCGCAGGGCCTGGTCCTCGAACTTGATGTCGATGTCATAGGCCCGAAAATCCCGCTTTTTGCTGATAATAATGGGATTATTGGGGTTTTTCAGGATGTCGTAAAGGTCCTCGGCGGTCAGTTCCTCCAGGACGGCAATGACCGGCAGACGGCCGATGAATTCCGATTCAAAGCCGTACTGCACCAGATCCTGGGCCGTCACCTGGAGCCAGAACTCTTTATCCCGTTTTTTGGAACGGGGCTTGCCATGAAAGCCGATCTCCTGTTTGGACAAACGCTCCTTGATGATTTTTTCCAGGTTGTTAAAGGCGCCGGAAACGATGAACAGGATGTTGCGGGTATTGAGGGTGCGCTTTTCCCGTTTCCCGGTCTTGCGGTACTGCTCGATGGCCTGAATCTGGGAAATGGGGTCATGGGGCACCTTGAGATCCACCTCGGTTTCTTCCATGGGCTTGAGGAGGGCCCGTTGCACGCCGCTGCGGGACACGTCCGGGCCGATGAGATTGCCGCTGGAGGCGATCTTGTCAATTTCGTCGATGTAAATGATGCCGTATTGGGCTAACTCCAGGTCGTCGTCGGCCTCGTAGACCAAGTCCCGGACCAGGTCCTCCACGTCGCCGCCGACGTAGCCGGTTTCACTGAACTTGGTGGCATCGCCTTTGACGAAGGGCACCCCGATCTTCTTGGCTATAAGCTTTACCAGATAGGTTTTGCCCACGCCGGTGGGGCCGATGAGGATAATATTGTTTTTGATGGAGCCCACCCCCGGGTCGGGCTTTCTCCCTTTATCCAGCAGATAGCGGATGCGGTTGAAATGGGTGCACACCTTGGTGGCCAGGATGCTTTTGGCGACATCCTGTTTAATAACGTACTCGTTGAGATAACCCTCCAACTCCTCGGGCTTGAGGTTGAAATTGATCCTGCCGGGCCCGGCCTCCTCCTTGCCCCTGCCGCCGGGCTCTTCCACCACCGGCTTGGGCATGATGAACGGGGAGATTATCTTGACGCGATCACCGTATTTTTTGGCTAAATAATCGCTGAGTTCCTTTTCCAGTTCTTTCTGATCGGGAAATTTCGTATTGGTTTCGTCCATAAGATTTTTTTATTGATATTCAGCTCAAAAAGAGGCCCAGATGATACCGTGAAATACCTTATTGTAGGGGCGACCCCGCCCCTACAACGACTTCTCGGCTCGGAATAAAAACAACTAATTGCTATTATAAATCCTGTGGCCTATACTTGCAAGTGACTTGGGCGGGGCAACCGGATTGACAGTGAGCCCGGCTAAATGCTAAGCTAATGATTATAAAAGAAAGGTAAGCATTCAGCGGTCAGCTTACAGCCGTCAGCTAATGCTTTAAATTCAAATATTTATTCCAAGAGGGCGGATCACTGGTTTTTCGCTTGGTTTCCCTAACCCATTGTTTTTGCTGAAAGCTGATTGCTGATAGCTGAACGCCTACAAAGAAAGAAAAGGAGTCCGACTATCGACCGGGTGCAAGGAAATCTCGCCGGTCTGAAAACCCAGCAGATCAGGCGCTTGGAACGGCTGTATCGCCGCAAAATCCCTCCGGCCCGCCTCCTCACCCCCGAACTGGCCCGCCAATTAGCCGAGATATCGCATGAAATAAAACGCCAGGTGGGCATCCTGCTGGACCGCCAGGGCGCCCCGGCCCTGGTCCTGGTGGGAGACCACAAGGGGTTGGTGATCCCGCCCCTGAAACGTGAGCGTCAGGCCGGGGCCAGGCTGAAGGGCCTGCGCCTGATCCATACCCACCTCAAGGGCGAGCCCCTGAGCCAGGACGACCTCATGGACCTGGCCCTGCTGCGCCTGGATTGCATCGTCGCCCTGGAAACCACCCCCCAGGGGCTGCCCGGCCGCCTGCACGGGGCTTATCTGCTGCCTCAGCGGGTGGAGGAGCGGGATTGGGGCTTCATCGAGGCGGAGCATATCTCCCTCCTGGAGCTGGATTTCGCCGCCCTGGTCCAATCCCTGGAAGAAGAACTGGCCCGCCTCAGCCGCACCGGGCTGGAACAGGACCGCCGGGAGCGGGCCATGCTCATCGGGGTCACCACCAAACCCCGGCGCGTGGCCGAGGACTCCCTCATGGAACTGCGGGAACTGGCCGGTTCCGCCGGCCTGCAGGTGGTGGATGTCATTTTACAGCAGCGCCAGCGCATCGATGCCCGGTTCCTTATGGGCCGGGGCAAGCTCATGGACCTGGTGATCCGGGCCCTGCAGGCGGACGCCGACCTGTTGGTTTTCGATGCCGACCTGAACCCTTCCCAGGTGCGGTCCATTACGGATTTCACCGAACTGAAGGTCATCGACCGGACCCAGCTGATCCTGGATATCTTTGCCCAACGGGCCCGGAGCCGGGAGGGCAAACTGCAGGTGGAGATGGCCCAGTTGAAATACCTGCTGCCCCGGCTCATGGGTCGGGACGATGCCCTCTCCCGCCTCACCGGGGGCATCGGCGGCCGGGGCCCGGGGGAAACCAAGCTCGAGATCGACCGCCGCCGGGTGCGGGAACGGCTCCACCGTTTAACCCAGGAACTGGACCAGGTGCGGGCCGAACGCCGGGTACGGCGGGGCCCCCGACAGCGCCACGGTCTCCCCATCATCTCCATCGTGGGCTACACCAATGCCGGCAAGTCCACCCTCCTGAACACTCTCACCCGGTCGGAAGTGGTAGCCGAGAACCGGCTGTTCGCCACCCTGGACCCCACCAGCCGGCGCCTGCGCTTCCCCAAAGAGCGGGAGGTTATTATTACCGACACCGTGGGATTTATCCGGGACCTCCCCCAGGACCTCCTGGAAGCCTTCAAGGCCACCCTCGAGGAGCTGGAGGACGCGGACCTGCTGCTGCACGTCATTGATCTAAGCAACCCCCGCTTCGAGGAACAGATGCAGGCAGTGGACAGCATTCTGGCCTCCCTGGACCTGGCCGGCAAGCCGGTCCTGAAAGTCTTCAATAAGATGGATCTGGTGGACCCGGAAGCCGCCGCCTGGCACAGCCGGCAGCATGACGGTGTGGCCATCTCGGCCGTGGACCCGGGGACCCTGGAACCCCTGCTCACCCGGCTGGAAGAAACCATCGACCGGATTCTACCTCGCCAATCCCTATCATCCTCGGAACAGGAGGCTGTGACTGCGGCTCTGCAGGAGCGGGACAAACCGGGAGTGCTGCATTAGGGAGGGGTCAGGGGTCAGTGGTCAGGGGTTGGCGGTTCAATCCTGGTTCCTAAGCTCCGCTTGGGAACCTGAAAAGGGATCAAGAAGCTCCCGCTTCGCCTCCTCCCGCCTTTTTCCCCGGATTTCGTGACATCTGCCCCATTTATGCTGTCTTTTTTTCCACCAATTTTGTATAGGGGGAGATAGTGTCTACGGACGGGGACGTCTTGTCCTCGAGCCGGATCCCGTGGGGTAGAACCTAGTCGCATTTTAGGGATCGTTATAAATTATTTTTAAGAACGACTATTAACTGCGCCGCAGTTTCTCGGACTGTTCATCGAGCCGGTAAGGACGCGTACGGCATACAGAAAATGACAATAAACCCCCCTCGAATTGGCAGAACTTTCTTGTTTGCTTTGGGTAATTATGATATTTTTACCTAAAGCCAATTTATAATACGATTTGGGGAAGATAATTTTGTTAAATCATTGTTCTATTATATTGCGCGGGAATTTTAACCCGGCAATCTTTCAGCCAGAATGGTTTAATAGATTCAAAATTTTACCCATTCAAGAGATTCAGTGGGCCGAGGGTGAAAAGCCCAAGACCAAAGAAGTCCCGTTTGCTGATGGAAAATTTATTATCAGTGAAGTCCCCAAAATGATGGTTTTGCATAATAGAGCTGAAATTCATTTCATATCATTTGATCTTAAGGTACTTCCTACAAAATTTGAATGCCTAACTCAAAAAAGAGAAAATTTTTCAAGCGTCAAAAATTTAGTGGTTGACACATTTAGATTACTTCCCCACACTCCAATTTCCGCTGCCGGCATTAATTTTGCCGGTGATTCTGAATTCGATAAAAATGCAGGTCTATTATTAAAAGATTTATTCTCTAATAAAGAACTACAATTCAAAGAAAATTTCGGTGATAATTATAAAATTGGCGGCGTTCTTTATTCTATAACAGATGATTTGCGCCTAACATTACGACTTGAAGAATCAACGAAATTGCAAAATGGCATTTATTACAATTTTAATTTTCATAGAGAAATTAATACTAAAGCAGCAGAACAGGCTATAGAGGCAATAACGCTAAATTTTGATAATGATATTAAAAAAACAATACAAATAATTCAAAATATATTAGGAAAGCCGAGAAAATCATGGCCTATTTAACTGAAACAATAGAGGAAACTGGAACCTTTTCTTCTCTTTGGCGAGAAGATAAAACTAAATTTATCAGAGAAGAATTAGCATCTAATGGGGAAAAATCGACTGAAAGTCATATCTATAATATTAATGATACATTCTCCTTGGGCCATACTTATGATATTGATAATAATATTAAACAAAACCTTAATATTACTGAAACTATAAGAGAATGGTGGAGAGGGGAAGTACTAGAAGTAAACGATGAAGAAGGGTACTTTGTCGCACTTCTTAAAGATAGAAAGGGTATTGAAAGTATAGCCGAGTTTGATATATCTTCTGCCTTTGATAATACTTCCGAGAAAAATATTTATCTATTCCCAGGGGCCAGCTTTGCATTTTCCGTCTTTACCAGACACGGTTATGGTGCTCCAGAAGACCGTAGCAGGATAGAATTTAACACCCCTCATATATGGTGCGAGGATGACGAATTAAAATCTAAGGAATTATATAATCAATTATTTCCGAATGACCAACCTCTTGAGGATTAATGCTGTTCCCAAGCCGAATTCTAACAAAACCCGCAGATAATGAAATGGAAATCTGTGTTTTTGGTCCTGGATACGGTGAATCAATTGTAGTCTATATTCCTGGCGTCGGATGGGGAATAATAGATTCATGCGTAACTAAGATTGAGGGTGAAACAATAATCCCTCCATTGTTATATCTTTTGGCTCTTCTTGATCCACCATATCCACCTTTATCTTTTGTTGTATTAACACATCCCCATGAAGACCATTATCTTGGATTGAATCATATTATTAATGAATATCCTGGAGGTATAGAAAGAGTTTGTCGATATGATGGTGACGGAATCAGAGAGCTAAAAATATTTATCACCAAACAAAGAGCTAGTAATAATAATATTCTTCCAAACTTACCTCAGATTTTCAATTCGATGGATAATGCCGTTAAAGCGGGAGCAACATTAAGAAGATTAGGGGAAATGACATCAATTATTGATTTAAGTAATACTACAATTGAGGGGTATGGAACTACTGACATAAAGTTAACAGCTTTAAGCCCTTCTGCCATAAGCGTTAAGAAATATATTGAAAAACTATTTTCTCTCTTCCCTCAGATCGGCAAAGAGGTCAAGCCTGGCGACGATAAGCTACACAATATGATTTCAGTGTGTCTTTTCCTCAAGATAGGAACACTTCAAATAATTTTTGGAAGCGATGTTGAATCTGGAACAGATGATAACACAGGTTGGGCAGGAATATTATCAAATAGAGATTGTCCTGACCTTTGGGCTAATTTTGTAAAAATTGCCCATCATGGCGCTGTTAGCGGGTATAATACCGATGCTTGGACAAAACATATAAAAAGGGGAAAACCTTTTTCTGCCATAACTCCTTTTTGTAAAGGGAAAAATTCATTACCGGCGGACGAAGACATTAACAACTATAAGTCAATATTAAATAAAATAGGAATTACTACATCTCTTATATTATCAGAAAAAATTGAAGAATACTACTCAAGAAAGGTTATAACAGCAATAAAATCAAAAACTAAGTCATTTAAAATAATTAAACCGCATAATAAGATAGGTTTTATAAGATATCGATTTTTATTAGATGGTACCGTAACTGAGGAGCTTGCTGAATCCCCAGCCAAATGGATATAATTTTGAATATTCTTGTATATAAAATTACGTTGTTCGGGATTATCGAATTGAAATTTATTTTGAGGAGAGGAAAAATTTTTGAGAATTTGTGATTCCTTTTTTTCCTCTCGACGTCTCTCCTGAAAGGAGAGAAACAAGTGGAAAACGAGCGCGAAAAACACGAAAAATCAGCGCAACAAAACCGCAACGCCGCCATGGTGAAAACGCGACGATACCGCACCGGGAATGAGTCAAAATTTAGAAAAAACCGATTACCAGTAGCTATTCCCTGGTTTCTAAGATCCGCTTGGGAACCTAAAATAAATGTACCAAGAAGTTCCCACTTCACCCACTTTTTCAAATTAAATATCCCATCATTACAGATAAACCCAAAACTCAGGTAGATCTCACCCAGATCTTTTTTGCTGCAAGCCGAAAGCTGACCGCTTAAAGCCGAATCTTTTCTGTGAGGTAATTATGTCAGAAAAAATCGCCTTCTTATTCCCTGGCCAGGGGTCCCAGTATGTTGGGATGGGAAAAACCCTTTACGAGAGTGACCCCGAGGCCCGAAAACTCTTTGATCTGGCCGAAGAGGTCACCGGTCTGCCCCTGAAGCGGCTCTGTTTTGAGGGGCCCCTGGAGGAGTTGACCGCCACGGTGAATCTGCAGCCGGCCGTCACCATGCTGAACCTGGCTCTCTATAATGCCCTGGTACGGGCCGGGGTGAAAGCAGATTATCTGGCCGGGCACAGCCTGGGGGAATACAGCGCCCTTTACGCCGCCGGGGTGCTCTCCCAGGCCGACACCCTCAAGGCCGTGAAAAGGCGCGGGCAGTTAATGCACCGGGAGGCCCAGCAGCACCCGGGCGCCATGGCCGCAGTGGTGGGCCTGCCCATCACCCGGGTGGTGGAACTGCTGGCCCCGGTGGTGGCCCGGGGCTACTTTGCCCTGGCTAATTACAATACCCCCGAACAACTGGTGGTTTCCGGGGCCAAGGTGGAAGTGGAAGAGGCCCTGGCCATCGTCAAGGCGGCCGGGGCCCGGGCCGTGCCCTTGGCGGTATCCGGGGCCTGGCACTCCCCCTTGATGGAGGGGGCCACGGCAGATTTCATCGCGCTGCTGGCAACCCTTACCTTTCAGGCCCCTAAGACCACCATCCTGCTCAACGTCAGCGGCCTGCCGGAAACCGACCCGGCCGATATTCGGGATTACATGGGGCGCCAGTTGACCTCTTCGGTGCAATGGACCCAGATTATCGAGCACATCCGGGCGCAAGGCGTGGATATCTGGGTGGAGGTGGGGCCCAAGAACGTCCTGAAAGGCCTGGTGCGCAAGATTATCCCCAAGGACCAGCCTTTTAACTTCCATAATGTGGAGGACCCGGCCGGTCTGGAAAAGTTCCTGGCCGAGGCGGGGGGAAAATGAGCCGCCTCTTTCAACTCTTCATCTGAGAACTTTCAGTTCGCCGCGCTCTTCTGGTAGATGGGCGACATATCCCGCAGAGTCTGCACCACCCCGGGCATGACCTCCAAAAGACGGTCAATGTCG
>VGSX01000153.1 GCA_016874895.1 Deltaproteobacteria bacterium | reverse complement strand
GCAGACGCTCTCATCCATCACCAGCATGGTGCCGGAGCCCAAAGCGCCCCCCACCTTGGACATGGCCCCGAACTCGATGGGCACGTCCAGGGCCTCCGCGGTGACGATACCCGCCGAGGCGCCCCCGGTCTGGCACATCTTGAACTTCTTGCCGTCTTTCATACCTCCGCCGTAGGTGTCGATGAGCTCCCGCAGGGTGATGCCCACGGGCACCTCCACGACCTGGGGCGTCTTGACGTGGCCGATGACCTGGTAGATCTTGGTCCCGGTGGTGTCCGGGGTGCCCAGGCCTTTGTACCACTCCCCGCCCTTGCTAATAATGGCCGGGACCGAGGCCAGGGTCTCCACGTTGTTGACGATGTTAATGGTTAAAATTAACATATTTAGATATTTTTTTATGTCAAAATAGGCATATAATCATGAATATCACCGTTAGGAAGGAGCATATCATGGTTAAAACAATTGCTTTGTTAGGTGTGGCCCTTTTCCTCCTGATGGCTGGCGTAGCCGTGTCCCAAACCCGCATCACGTGCGCTTCCACCACCAGTACTCAGAATTCCGGACTCCTTGACTACCTGCTGCCCGTTTTCGAGAAAAAAACGGGAATCAAAGTAGACGTTATCGCGGTGGGCACCGGCCAGGCCATTGAAATGGCCCGGCGGGGCGACGCTGACGTCTTGTTTGTCCACGACCCGGAAAAAGAGGAAAAATTTGTAGCCGATGGGTTCGGCCTGGCTCGCAACCTGGTCATGTATAATGATTTTATCATCGTCGGGCCCTCTGTCGATATGGCCAAAATCAAGGGCACGAAAGATGCCGCCGAGGCTTTCAAGAAGATAGCCGCCACCGGTTTCCATTTCGTCTCCCGGGGTGATAAATCCGGCACCCACTCCATGGAGCAGAAAATCTGGAAAAAAGCCGGTGTTGCTCCGGCGGGCCAACCCGCTTATCTGGAGGCAGGCCAGGGCATGGAAAATACCCTGCGCATGGCCAGCGAAAAGCAGTTTTACACCCTCACCGACCGGGGCACCTGGCTGGCCGTGAAGGACAAGGATAAACTGGCCCTGGAGCTGATGGTGGAAGGTGACCCCGTCCTCTTTAATCAATATGGCGTGATTGTGATCAACCCGGCCAAACATGCCCACGTCAAAGTGAAAGAGGCCACCGCCTTTGCCGACTGGCTGACCTCGCCGGAGGGCCAAAAGGCCATAGGCGATTTCAAGGACAAAAACGGCAACCAGCTCTTTGTTCCCAATGCCAAGACCGGGAACTAGCCGGCCACATCCACTATTGATGGTTTCGTAAAAACCCTGGCTGATATCATTCATCAGCGTTACAAGGACCTGGCCAGGGCGGAGCGCGCCTGTCGCACCTTTAAGAGCGGACACCTGGAAATCCGCCCCACCTTCGTCCAGACGGAGGCCAGCACCCGTGGCCCTGTCTTCGTAAGGCTATTCTCCTGGATGAAGGGAGGTTTCCGGGGAATCCCCGGCCAGCAGAGAAATAATCCAGGCGTGGGGCAGTTGCCGGATGATTTCCCCCGCCGGGTCGACCGCGAGCTGGGACCGGTCGATGACATGGGTGTCGCTGCTGGCGACGATCCCCTCCCAGGCCAACAGGTGTTTTTCGGGCACCGGCACGGCCTGGGCATCGCCGGCCAACTTATGCTGGCGCAACATGTTCCGGGTTGTTGCGGCCAGTTCCCCGCTGCGGCTTAAGGGGGCGTCGTACCAGAACAGCACCGGGCTGACGCCCTGTTCCTTTAAGAAACCGATGATGAGTTCCAGGGCTTGGGCTGTGACCGGGGAAGGGCGGTACCCCTGGGAAATCTGGCCGATATCCCGGATGAAGCCGTCATCAGCCGCGGTGAGCGGCAACCCCCTCAAGGAGCACTCCAGGGTGATCAGGACGTTATGTCCGTCCAGGGCCAGGGGCTGACCGGCGCAGTCCCCGAGGAGCCGCAGTTTCAGGCGACGCCGGTGGGCTGTCGCCAGGTCGAAAACACCTCGGTGCAGGATCTGCCGGGCGGCCGCGGCCAGCTGATAGCGGTTGCCCACCAGGGTCAGGCTGGCCGTCCGGGGATAGCCCCGCCCCAGCAGATACCTGAAATCGTCGGCCGCGGCCCTGAGGGTTTGTAGAGGCGCGGCCCTGAGTTCGGCAATAACCTTCTGCCCTGACAAAGAAAACCGATCTCAATGCGTAGTTACGGCCAGGTGCCGGGCAATCTCCTCCCGGATGCGCTCCACCGGCAGGGAGCCGGCAAAGCGGCCCTGACCGTTGATATAAACCAGGGGCGGGGGATAGGTGAGGGAGCACAGGAGCGCGGTTTGGGGGAGTTTGGGCCCCCGGGGATCCTGCAGGACATTAATATATTCCACCGACACCCGGCCCGGAAAGGCCTTTTCCAGGGTCAGGGCCAGGGCCTGGGTCTGCATGGCCATGCTGATCCTCTCCAGGGGATCCACCTCGGCGTGAGTATGATCATGACCGTGGCCATGATCATGGCTGTGACCGTGCCCGCCGCAGCCGCAGCCGCACCCGGAGCCGCTCGGCGTGGCCAGGGTGGGGGCGTCATAGACGACGACTTCGACTTTGGGATTTTGAGTCATGGAAATTTAACCTCTGGGTCTGATAAGGTTTATACGTTCCCAAGTACAACTTGGGAACGAGAGAATAAAAATGGCTATTTGGGTCATCCCGCACGAAGTGAATGATCTTAACCCACTAATAACATTAGAATTGTCCCTGTGTCCAGAATGGCCTGGAACGGAAAAAGGAATGGAAAAATCTGCTTCCTCTGGCTCTAGGCGGTTTTATTGTTCACCGCAGAGGCACAGAGGCCGCAAAGGACCATATAATGCTTTCGGCCTTCCATTTTTCAAGGTATATAACTTTCTCTTACATTAAGACAAAAAACCGAATTCGCCAAGGGGTGGCCGGGGAATGTGCCAAGATTCACAAAAATTTCTTTCCCCCTTGTGTTTTTGTTGGCGCTATGGTTAAAATAAACATTCTGACAAGTTAAGTATCATGTAAGCGTTCAGCGGTCAGCTTTCAGCCGTCAGCTAATGCTTTAAATTCAAATAGTTATTCTAAGATGGCAGAACGCTGGTTTCTCGTTTAGTTTTCTTAACCCATTGTTTTTGCTGAAAGCTGATTGCTGATAGCTGAACGCCTACAGTATCATTAATCCGGAAGAGGGGGACCTGCATGGCTGGTAAACTTGATCATCTCCGCAATATGGCCTTGATCGGCCACAGCGGCGCGGGCAAAACCTCGGTGGCCGAGGCAATGCTGTTTACGGCAAAAGCCACCACCAGGTTGGGCAGAGTGGATGACGGCAGTTCAATCCTGGATTTTGAGGCGGAAGAGGTGAAACGCCATATTTCCATTGCTGCGGCCTGCCACCATTTCGATTGGAAGAAACACGCCGTTCACTTCGTGGATACCCCGGGGGATGACAATTTTCTGGCCGAGACGCGGGCCGCCCTGCAGGTCGCGGACAGCGCCGTGGTGATCATTGACGCCGTGGACGGGGTAAAAGTCGGGACCGAAAAAGTGTGGTCCTATGCTGACAAATACAGCCTGCCGCGCCTGATCTTCGTCAACAAGATGGAGCGGGAGCGGGCCGATTTCAGCAAAGCGGTCCAGGGAATCAAGGACATTCTCAAAGCCAAGCCGGTACTGCTGCAGCTACCCATCGGCCAGGAAGCCGATTTTAAAGGTGTGGTGGACCTGGTGGCTTTCAAGGCCTACAGCTTCGAGGGCGGGAAAATTACCGAAATAGAGATTCCCGCCGATTTAAAGGACGAGGCCGAAGCCCAGCGCAGCGATTTACTGAACTTTGCGGCGGAGTCCGATGACGCCCTCATCGAAAAATTCCTGGAGGAAGGGCAATTAAGCCAGGAGGAGATTCTCCAGGGGTTGCGGACCGGGACCCTGGCCGGGAGTTTTGTGCCGGTAGTGTGCGGCGCGGCCACCCAAAACATGGGCGCCGCCCTGCTCATGGACGCCCTCAATGCCTATCTGCCCTCCCCCGCTGACCGGGGCGTGGTGACGGGCATCGATCCCAAGACCAAGGCCGAGGTCAGCCTGGCCCCGGACCCGGACGGTCCCCTCTGCGCCTATGTCTTTAAAACCGTAGCCGACCCCTATGCCGGCCGCTTAAGTATTTTTAGGATTTATTCCGGGACCGTAAAAGCCGATTCCTCCTTCTGGAACGCCAACAAAGAAACCTCGGAGCGCTTCGGCCAGCTTTTCCTGCCCGAAGGCAAGAACCAGAAAGCCATGGAAAGCGCCGGGCCCGGCATGTTCGCGGCGGTGGCCAAACTCAAGGACACGGTGACCGGCGAAACTCTCTGCGAGGAGAATAAACCCCTGATCCTGCCTGCCCCGGCCCCCCCCAAGACAGTGGTCAACTTCGCGGTGGAACCCAAGAGCCGGGGGGATGAGGACAAGGTATTTTCCTCTATCTCCCGCTTGATAGAGGAAGATCCGTCGCTGGCCTCGGCCCGGAACGCGGAAACCAAGGAAATTCTGCTTTCCGGCATGGGGCAGGTGCACATTGAAGCCACGGTGGAAAAGCTGAAGCGTAAATTCGGGGTGGAAGTCAATCTGAAAACCCCGAAGGTGCCCTATCGGGAAACCATCAAGGGGCGCACCAAGGTGCAGGGCAAATACAAGCGCCAGTCCGGCGGCCGGGGCCAGTACGGCGATACCTGGCTGGAAATCGAACCCCTGCCCCGGGGCGGCGGCTTTGAATTTGTGGACAAGATCGTGGGCGGGGTCATCCCCAAACAGTATATCCCGGCGGTGGAAAAGGGCATCGTGGAGGCCATGCTGGAAGGGGAGCTGGCCGGCTGCCCGGTGGTGGATGTCAAGATCACCCTCTACGACGGCTCCTTCCATGAAGTGGACTCCTCGGAAATGGCCTTCAAGATTGCCGGCTCCATGGGTTTCAAGAAGGGTTTCATGGCCTGCCAGCCCACCCTGCTGGAGCCCATCATGCAGATGAAGGTCACCGTGCCGGAAGATTTCATGGGCGACATCATCGGCGACCTCAACGGCCGCCGGGGCCGGGTGCTGGGGGTGGACGCCGAGGGCAGCCTGCAGATTATCACGGCCAATGTGCCTCTCTCGGAAGTGCAACACTATCAGCCGGACCTGACCTCCAAGACCGGGGGCCGGGGCACCTTTGAGATGGAATTTTCCCATTATGAAGAGGTGCCACCGGCTTTGGCTGAAAAGGTCATAGTTCAGTTAAAGGCTGAGAGGGAAAAAGAATAAAAGTAGGCGTTCAGCTATCAGCATTCAGCTTTTTACTGATAACCTGGAAATTTGCGGAGCAGGATGACAGGACTGCTAACCCCCAGAGGCCGGATCGTGGCGGTGTCGGTGAGCGCCACCAAAGGGGTAAAAAAAGACAATGTCCCTGAGGCCGAATTCGTGGTGGAATACGGCCTGGAGGGGGATGCCCATGCCGGGGACTGGCACCGGCAGGTGAGCCTCCTGGCTGAGGAGAGCATCGACAAGATGCGGCAGCAGGGGCTGGACCTTAAGCCGGGCGATTTTGCGGAAAACGTCACCACCCGGGGGATAGATATTCCCCACCTGCCGGTGGGGACCCGGCTGCGCCTCGGCCAAGAGGTGGAGTTGGAGGTCACCCAGATCGGCAAGGCCTGCCATCACGGTTGCGCCATCAAGCAGCAGGTGGGGGACTGCGTCATGCCCCGGGAGGGGATTTTTGCCCGGGTAATCCGGGGCGGCCGGGTGCGGCCCCAAGATGACATCGAGGTCATAGATGTGGCGGGTGGGAATTCTGACCTGCAGCGATAAGGGCTCCCAGGGAGAACGCCAGGACGCCAGCGCCGCGGAAATCAAAAAAGTTCTGCCCCCCGGCACCTTCCGGGTGGAGCGCTATGAAATGGTCCCGGATGCCCAGGAGACCATTACGGCCCGGTTGGTGGCCTGGTCGGACCGGGAACGCCTGGACCTTATCCTGACTACCGGTGGCACCGGCCTGACCCCCCGGGACGTGACCCCGGAGGCCACGATGGCGGCACTGCACCGGAAAATCCCCGGTATGGCCGAGGCCATGCGGGCCGCCAGCCTGGCCAAGACCCCCCACGCCATGCTCTCCCGGGCCGTGGCCGGAACGAGAGGGCAGACCCTGATCATCAATCTGCCGGGCAGCCCCAAAGGAGCCCGGGAAAACCTGGAGGCGGTGCTTCCGGCCCTGCCCCACGCCTTGGAAAAGATCAAGGGCAGTGAGGCGGAATGCGGGGCGGGGTAACGGGATATGGGGATTTCCTCCCGGTTCCCAAGGACAACGTGGGAACCAGGAAGTCACGCTTGCGGGATGCAGTAAAAAAGCAGGGTTCGGGAAGACCCTGCTTTTTTGTTATCAAGACGATTCAGGTAATCCTCATCCTCAGACGGCGGCTCTGGCCGTATTTCGCCAACTGTCCCTTCCTGCTGGCGATAATCCTGTTCGCCTTGATTTTCGAGGCCCTTTTCAAGGTAGCCCTGCCCATCTGTTTCAAGTTTATCATTTTCAATCTCTCGATCCGGGAAAATTTGCGGCTGGGGCATCCGGACGCCACGGACGGAAAAATCGAGGCCGCAGCCCGGGCCGCAGAAATACACGAGGCGATTAGGGAAGGATCAATTCAAGGGCTTGGCGGCCGTCACGCACAGCCTGGGAGGGAATACGCTGGTCAAGCGTTGCCAGTTTGCCTTTTTTATGAACGGCCAGCCCCAGCAAGTAGGCGTCGGTTATCTGAGCATGGGTGATGATCGCATCGGTATTATCGACTGTTGTCCGCAAGGTTAACTCCTCAAGAGGCAGGCCTGAGAGCCCTTTGTTAATTTGATGATAAAACATCAAACACTCGATGTCAAGGTTTATATGTGCTTGATAAGCCTAATATTTACCAAAGGAGCATCTCACGCTACCATAAGATAAAAACAGATTATCGGGAAAATATCCAGATTTTTAGATTTTATCAGGTGCGAATGGAGCCATGATAATGTGAGGCATATTCCCTTGACATATTGATGTAATATTGATATTCATTGATGTATGCGAACGACCATCAGGATAAATGACCATCTCCTGGAACAGGCCAAGGCCCGGGCGGCCGCCGAAGGGCGCACTCTGACCTCCCTCATCGAAGAGGGCCTGACTATTCTCCTGTCCAGGCCCAAAGATAAGCGGCCTCCCATCAAGTTGCCGCTGTCACAAGCAACCGGCGGGGTGCTCCCGGGAGTGGATCTCAACAGGTCGTCCGACCTGGAGGAGATTATGAGCGCCCCATGATGCTTCCCGATGTCAATATCCTGGTGCAGGCCTTCCGGCAGGATACCAGGTTTCATGACCTCTGCCGGGAGTGGCTGGAGGGTGTCGTAAACGGCGAGGCCCATTTCGGTATGGCGCCCCAGGTATTAAGCGGGGTAGTCCGTATTGCCACTCATCCCAAGGTCTTTGTTACGCCCAGCGACCTGCCGGAAACCCTGCATTTTTGCTCGGTTCTGCTGGAGCAGCCCCACTGTGTGATTATCTGCCCTCAGGCGTGGCACTGGCAGATATTTCGGCGCCTCTGCCTCCAGGCCGATGCCCGGGGTAACCTGGCGCCGGATGCCTGGTTTGCCGCCCTGGCCATTGAGTCCGGCTGTGAATGGATTACTCTGGACCGGGACTATGCCAGGTTTCCGGGCTTGCGCTGGCGGGTGCTGGAGGGCTGATAATTGCCAGGAGGTCTGAAAAATTCATGTTAAAGGGTGAGTTGGACGGCCTGGCCTTCTTAAAGATACCCGCCGCCCTGGAGCAAGGTCCCTCCTTCGGTGCCTTGTGGGTGGCCCAAACCTTGTGCGACCGGCTCGGTATCTCCAACGCCTTAGGCAAAAATCGTCATACTCCCTTTGTTTTATTAATGATTGCCGCTAGATTGATAGAACCCGGTTACAAGTT
>VGSX01000152.1 GCA_016874895.1 Deltaproteobacteria bacterium | reverse complement strand
AAACCTGCCCCGTCCTCCCGTACCGCGCCGAACTGGCACAGGGAGGCGCAAAGACCGCAGCCGTCACATTTTTCCGGGTTGATGCGGGCCTCGTGGCCGGCGCGGAATTCTTCCTCCCGCTCCCGGGTCGGTTGGAGCAACAGGTGCAGGTCGGGGGCGTCCACATCCAGGTCGCAGATGATTTTTTCCTGGGCCAGGTGAGCGAAGGCCCCGGCGAGGGAGGTTTTGCCGGTGCCGCCCTTGCCGCTGATGATAATAATCTCACGCATGGGCAGCCTCCTGGGCCAGACCGCGGATTGCGGCCATCAGGGAGACAAAGGTTCCCTGGAGTTCCGGGGAAATCTGGGCGATGATCCGGCCCCGGGCATAAGCCTCGGCGATGGCCCGGTCATAGGGGATCTCCGCCAGGATGGGGAGGTGCTTCTCCCGACAGAACTCATAAATGGCCCCGGTGCCCAATCCGGCCCGGTTGATCACCGCACCCAGGGGCTTGTTCAAGGGAGCAAAGGCCTCCCAGGCCAGTTGGAAGTCATAGAAGCCGAAGGGAGTGGGCTCCGTGACCAACACAATCACATCGCTGTCAATCACGGCGTTGATGGCGGGGCAGCTCACGCCCGGGGGCGCGTCGATGATGGCGTCGCCGCCGGACTGAGCCAGCATCTGCTCCAGCCTGGCCTTCACCAGACGCATCAGGGGCGGGCTCATGGCTTCGCCGAGGCGCAGCCGGCCCATGAGGAAACCCTGGCGGCCCGCCGTGCCCCAGGTGATTTCCCCCAGTTCCCGTTGTCCCGGAGTGATGGCCTTTTCCGGACACACGGCCAGGCAGCCGCCGCAGCCATGGCACATCTCCGGGAAGGTCAGGATCAATCGGCCCATGACGCTGATGGCCTTGAACTGACAGAGTTCGCTGCAGGCGCCGCAATAGGTGCATGTGGCCTCGTCCACCACCGGTATCGTGAGATGAGCCGTTTCTTCACCTGTCAGGATCGGGTGCAGAAAGAGATGCAGGTTGGGCTCTTCCACATCCAGGTCCACGCCAATCAAGGGACCTTCCCAGAGAGAGGCCAGGGAAGCGGTCACCGTGGTCTTGCCGGTGCCGCCTTTACCGCTTGCCACCGCCACAATCACGGTCTTACCTCCGGTCGGCCGTCGCGGCCCCGGCCACCTCGCCGCTTTTAAAACGCTCCACGGCCTGGCGCACCGTCAGCCCCTCCAGGTTTTGGGCCACCTGAACGCCGGCTGCGTTCAGGGCCTGAAACGCCTTGGGCCCCACGAAACCGGTGAGCACCCAGCTTACTCCAGCCCGGGCTATAAGCTCCGCAGCCTGGATTCCCGCCCCCTGAGCCATCACCTGGGAGCGGCCATTATCGATATACTCGGTGACCATGGTTTCCGGGTCCACCACCACGAACCCGGCAGCCCGGCCGAACCGGGGGTCCACCTGATCGTCCAGGGACGGCCCTTCACTGCTTACTGCAATCTTACTCATGCTTCTGCCTTCCTTATCGTAGTACCCCAAAAGTTGACCCCAGGAGCCGCTCTGGTGCCCGCCGGGGTCAATAGTGGCTTAACGATGCTTGGAAAAAAACTCTGTTAATGCTAAAGTTCGAGGCATAACTGGTTTTTCTTGACATATGAACTAATGTTTATAATAAGCTGCGATTGAGCCGGCGTCAAGATCTTTTTTATTAAACACTTGCCTGGCAACCGACAGCTTGCCGCAAAAACCATAAGACAAGCCGGATATGCCTGAGGTTCCGGGAGCTATGGTGAACTGGGCGCCGTTGCCGGTAATTCCCCGGCTGCAGGCGGCACCCTGATAAAAAATCTTGCTTAAGTTAAAAATATGTAATAACATTTTTTGATACAATGACATGAATTGTCCGCGAGGGAATCATGGAAAAGGCTGATGAAGAGTTGGTGGCTCGCTGGATCGACCATGATCCGGAGTTGCAGCGCCGTATAGCAGAACATCAGGATTTTGAACGGCAATTGGAGGAGTTCAATCGGCGGTCTTACCTTACCGCCGATGAAACTGTAGAACGTCGCCGCATCCAGAAATTAAAGTTGGCAGGAAGAGATAGGATAGAACAGATTTTGGCCCATTATCGGGCAAAGGAAAGATCAGTATGAAATTGACCGGTAGTCAGATTTTTCTCAAGTGTCTGGAACGCGAGGGCGTGAAGCATATTTTCGGTTTCCCCGGCGGCGTGGTCCTGGATATTTATGATGAGTTGACCCGTGCTCCCTTTATCAAACATTTTTTAGTGCGCCACGAGCAGGGGGCGGCCCATGCCGCGGATGGCTACTCCCGGGCTTCCGGCAAGGTGGGGGTCTGTCTGGTGACCTCCGGCCCCGGGGCCACCAACACGGTTTCGGGCATCGCCTCGGCGTATATGGACTCCATTCCCATGGTAGTGTTCACCGGCCAGGTGCCCACGCCCCTCATCGGCAACGACGCCTTTCAAGAGGTGGATATAGTGGGTATCACCCGCCCCTGCACCAAACACAATTATTTGGTGAAACATGTGGACGACCTGGCCCGGATCATCCATGAGGCCTTTCACATCGCCCGCACCGGGCGGCCGGGGCCGGTCTTGGTGGATCTGCCCAAGGACGTTATTCAGGGCCAAACCGTGCCCAAGTTTCCGGAGCGGGTGCGGATCAAGAGCTATAACCCGAACTACCACGCCAATCCCAAGCAGATAAAAAAGGCCCTGGACCTGATTCTTAAGGCGCACCGGCCGGTGATCTACGCCGGGGGCGGGGTGATTCTCTCCAAGGCCTCTGAAGAACTGACCAAGTTCGCCCAGTCCCTGGAGATTCCGGTGACCACCACCCTCATGGGGTTGGGCGGCTTCCCGGCCCCACACCGGCTCTGGCTGGGCATGCTGGGCATGCATGGCACCTATTTTGCCAACATGTCGGTACACCATGCGGATGTCCTCATCGCCATCGGCTCCCGCTTCGATGACCGGGTCACCGGCAAGATCGAAGAGTTCGCGCCCCATGCCAAGATTATCCACATCGACATCGACCCCACCTCCATCAGTAAAAACGTGGTGGTGGACATTCCCATCGTGGGGGATTGCCAGGACGCCCTGAGCCAGCTCAATGAACTGGTGGTCGCCCAGGTCCCGACTCCCCGGGAATTGTCCCCGGCGCACCAGGCCTGGCTGGCCGAAATCGATCAGTGGAAGAGGGAGCACCCCTTGACCTATGACCGCGCCAGCGGCGATCTGAAGCCCCAGTTCGTGGTGGAAAAACTCTACGAACTGACCCAGGGGAACGCCATCATTAGCACCGAAGTGGGCCAGAACCAGATGTGGGCGGCCCAGTTCTATCACATCAACCGCCCCAACCGCTGGCTCAGTTCCGGCGGCCTGGGCTGTATGGGCTACGGTTTCCCCGCGGCCATCGGGGCCCAGGTAGCCTGTCCGGACGACCTGGTCATCGATATTGCCGGGGACGGCAGCATCCAGATGAATATCCAGGAGTTGGCCACTGCGGTGGAATATGACCTGCCCGTGAAGGTGGCCATCCTCAATAACAGCTTTCTGGGCATGGTCCGCCAGTGGCAACAGCTTTTCTACGACCGGCGCTACAGCCAGACTCCCATGTGGTCCCCGGACTTCGTCAAACTGGCCGAGGCCTACGGGGCTTTAGGATTGCGGGCCGAAAAGCCGGAAGAGGTGGAGCCGGTCATCCGGGAGGCCATCAATACCCGCAAACCCGTGCTCATGGACTTCCGGGTGGCCCCGGAAGAGTGCGTCATGCCCATGGTGCCGGCCGGCGCGCCCATGCACAAGATGTTATTGACTTAGAAGGCGTTCAGCGGTCAGCTTTCAGCCGTCAGCTTACAAATTGAATTTAATAATTTCGCATACTCGAAGGATCCTTGTATCCTTATTGAAACCTGCGTAACTTTTCGTTTTTGCTGAAAGCTGATTGCTGATCGCTGAAAGCCAACTTGACCCAAAGGGAAGCGAATTATGCGACATGTGATTTCGGTTTCGGTGGACAATGAACCCGGGGTTCTTTCCCGGGTAACCGGGCTTTTCAGCGGCCGGGGGTTCAATATTGAAAGTTTGTGTGTGGCCGCCACCATGAATCAGGAAGTCTCCCACATTACCCTGGTCACCGCGGGCAATGAAATGATCATAGAGCAGATCATCAAGCAGTTGCGCAAACTCATCAATGTCATCAAGGTGGTGGATCTGACCCCCACTGACCACGTGGAGCGGGAAATGGCCCTGGTCAAGGTCAAGGCCGAAGACCGCCAGCGGGCCGAAGTGCTGCGTATTGCCGATATCTTCCGCTGCCGGGTGGTGGATGTCAGCCCCAACACCTATACCCTGGAAATAACCGGCACCTCGGAAAAATTAAACGCGGTCCTGGGGCTGCTCAAGACCATCGGCATCCAGGAAGTGGTGCGCACCGGGTCCCTGGCCATGCAGCGGACCAAAAAGGAGTAATTAATACGTCTCTGGAAGATATCGGGCAGAAATTTCATGAACAAAAAGCCCGGCTTGATATTCTGGAAAAGAAATTCTAAAGAAGCCACGAAGCACTACCGCAAAAAAATCAGCGGCCTGAGAAAGCTCGGGCCGTGGACAGGTAATAAGGACAGTAAACATGCAAATCTACTATGACGCAGATGCGAATCTCAACGTTCTCCAAGGAAAAAAGGTGGCCGTCATCGGCTTCGGCTCCCAGGGCCATGCCCAGGCCCTGAACCTGCGGGACAGCGGTGTGCAGGTGGTCGTTGCCGAGGTTCCCAACACCCCCAACCACGAGTTGGCCCTGAAGTATGGCTTCACCCCGGTGAGCGCGGCGGAAGCGGCCCAACAGTGCCAGGTGATTCAGATCCTGACCCAGGATCATGTCCAGGCCCATTTGTATGAGAATGACCTGAAACCTCATATGGGGTCAGGGAAAACGTTATTGTTTTCCCATGGTTTTAACATTCATTTCGGTCAGATCATTCCCGACCCCCAGGTTGATGTGGTCATGGTGGCCCCCAAGGGGCCGGGGCATCTGGTGCGCAGCGAATACGAGAAAGGGGCCGGCGTCCCCTCCCTGGTGGCTATCCACCAGGACGCTTCCGGTCAGGCCCTGGCCACTGCACTGGCCTACGCCAAGGGCATCGGCGCCACCCGGGCCGGGGTCATCGAGACCACCTTCCAGGAAGAGACCGAAACGGATCTGTTCGGGGAACAGGCGGTCCTCTGCGGCGGCGTCTCCGAACTGGTGAAGGCCGGTTTCGATACCCTGGTGGAGGCCGGGTATCAGCCCGAGATCGCCTATTTCGAGTGCCTCCATGAACTCAAGCTCATCGTGGACCTGTTTTACCAGGGCGGTATCAGCTATATGCGTTATTCCGTGTCCGACACTGCTGAATTCGGCGATTACACCCGGGGCAGACGCATCATCACGGAAGAGACCCGGGAGGAGATGTTCCAGATTCTGAGGGAAATCCAGGACGGCGAGTTCGCCCGGGAATGGATCCTGGAAAACCAGGCCAAACGCCCGGTGTTCAATGCCCTGCGCAAACAGGAAGCCGAGCATCCCATCGAGGCCGTGGGCCAGAAGCTCCGGAGCATGATGGGCTGGCTGCAGAGAAAGTAATACGGTTTTCAGTTTCCGGTTTTACGGTGAAAATCCCCCTAAATCCCCCTTTACAAAAGGGGGACTTTTAAAAGCCCGCCTCATCCTCCCCTTTTTTAAAGGGGGGGCAGGGGGGATTGACACTCGTGCCCGAGTTAAACTTGGGCACGAATAATAAGAAACCTGGCCATGGCCATTTTTGTTCTTACTGGAAGCTGAACGCCTATCGTTTTTTTAATCCTGAGGGCTGAAAGCCGAGTGCGGCATGAATATATTTGAGGTACCATCATGAAAGAGCGCACCGGGCCCATTGCCCGTCCTGGGTATCGTTTCATCCTCCTGGGTGCGGCCATTTTTCTCCTGGGCTTATGGACCGGTGGGTTCCTGTCAGGCCTTGGTCTGGTTCTGACCCTCTTTCTGGCTTATTTTTTCCGGGATCCGGAGCGGCTGGTGCCAGCGGAACCGGGAGTTATCATTTCCCCGGCCGACGGGCGCATAATTTCTCTGGAGCGGGTCCGGGAGGACCATTTTCTTAAGCAGTCGGCCCAAAAGCTAAGCATATTCATGAATGTTTTTGATGTCCACGTCAATCGGGCGCCGGTGGCCGGCCAAATCAAGGCCATGAGCTATCAGCCGGGCCAGTACCTGGCCGCCAACCGCCCCGAGGCGCCGGACCTAAACGAGCAGTTGGCAATACACCTGCGGACCCCGGACGGCGCCGATGTCGTCATGGTCCAAATCGCCGGCTTGTTGGCGCGCCGCATCATTTCCTATGTCCGGGAAGGGGAACAGGTGGACCGGGGTGAGCGGGTGGGCCTTATCTGCTTCGGCTCCCGGGTTGATCTCTATTTCCCGGAGGAGTGTCAGGTGCTGGTGCGGATCGGCCAGAAAGTCAAAGCCGGGAGCAGTATTTTAGGGAGATGGTCATGACCAGGCGGAGAAGGAAACCGAGAGAGCGCCGGAAATTCCGGGGCATTTATATCCTGCCCAACCTCATTACCACAGCCAGCCTCTTTGCCGGCTTTTATGCCATCATCGAGGCCATCAACGGCAATTTCGAGGTCGCCGCTTTGGCCGTGCTGGTCTCACTCATCCTGGACGGTCTGGACGGCCGCGTCGCCCGCATGACCGACAGTTCTTCCAACTTCGGGGTGCAGTACGATTCCCTGGCCGATCTGGTGGCCTTTGGCGTGGCCCCGGCACTCATCGTTTATTTCTGGGCCCTGCAGCCCTACGGCCGCTACGGCTGGGTGGCCGCCTTCCTGTTCGTGGTCTGCGGCGCCCTGCGCCTGGCCCGCTTCAATGTCCAGATCGGCGATATCGATCCCCGATATTTCAACGGTCTGCCCATCCCTGCGGCAGCCACCATGGTGGCCACGTCCATCCTGATGTACTATGTATTAGGGGAATGGGCCCCAAACCGTCATATACTGATCCTGATTATGATCTATGTCCTGTCCTTCCTGATGGTGAGTAATATAAAATATTACAGTTTCAAGAAGTTCGAACTTTTCAAACGCAAGCCTTTTCCCGTGCTGGTCGGGGCAGTCCTGCTCTTCCTGGTGGTCGCCATCGAGCCCAAGATCATGAGTTGTTTGCTCATGGCCACCTATGTCGTTTCCGGGCCGCTCCTCACCCTGCTCCTCCTCTGGAGGAGGAGGAAAGAACCAGATACTCAAGAGACAGAAGGCCTGGAAACCAAGACCTCGGAAGCCTCTTAACGCCGCGCCCTCGCGCCTCAGCCCGTCCGGGGTCCCCAAGAACAATAAACGTTGCCAAAAGTTCCTGGTTTATCAGTTCTTTCAAATTGTTCCCCGGATCGGGCGGATTTCCCCGCCCCTGTGCCGGGAGGGGTGATGATCATGCTCCCTCAGGGGCCGCCATCCTCCCAACACACTGACAATTAACTGATATTCCGGAAAGTCTATGAGGATAGGGGGGATAAGGTTACGTCCCCCGCTCCTTTCGGCAACATTGCCATTGCGACCGAGTCCGGTCCCTAGGAGTAAATACCATGGCTCAAAAAGTCATTATTTTCGATACCACCTTGCGGGATGGGGAGCAATCCCCGGGAGCAAGTCTCAATACCCGGGAAAAGATACAGATTGCCCGCCACCTGGCCATGATGCAGGTGGACGTCATCGAGGCCGGTTTTCCCTTTGCCTCTCCGGGCGATCTGGAGGCGGTGCGCACCATTGCCCGTGAAATCCGCGGTCCCCAGATCGCCGGTCTGGCCCGGGCTAAAAAAGACGATATCGACGCGGCCTGGGAAGCCGTCAGAGAGGCGGAAAACCCGCGTATTCACACGTTTATTTCCACTTCCGACATTCATCTGAAGTACCAGATGGGAAAATCCCGGGAGCAGGTGCTGGAAGAGGCCGTGG
>VGSX01000151.1 GCA_016874895.1 Deltaproteobacteria bacterium | reverse complement strand
TGGGCTCATCCCTCCTTTACCTTCCACTATATCGACCCCTTTTCGGCGACGCCGGAAAGCATGACGCTGCACCCGCAATATCTCATCCTCAGCTTTCAGGTGGGCGCCGCTTATCATTTTTGAACAGGGCTTAGTGAAATGTTCCTCATGGGCCGGGGGCCCACCCGTAAAGCATGAAAAGTTTGCTGGAAGGCGGGATGCGCTCCGCTTTCCCGCCCTACAGGGTGAACTTTTCAGCTGGAAGGCGGGATGCGCTCCGCTTTCCCGTCCTACAGGGTGAACTTTTCAGCTGGAAGGCGGGATGCGCTCCGCTTTCCCGCCCTACAGGGTGAACTTTTCAGGACAGGGGGCTTTCGATAAGAAATGAATCGACGATTTATTTTCAGCTTTTTCTTTCTCATCATTGCCGCCCTGGTGGGAGGAGTATTGTGGTGGTTTTGGAGCAGCGCAAGGGTCTGGTGGAGCGGCCTTGCCCTGGGGATGTCACTTTTACGTTCTTCCGAGTCCGGCGGTTGGTCAATATTCCTCTGGGTCTTCCTGCTCCTGGGATTTACGGTTGTGTTGGGAATCGTCGCCATCATGGGGGGCATGGGCGGGGGCATGCTCTATGTTTCTATTGTCAGCAGTTTTTTCCCTTTCCACCTGGATTTTGTCCGCGGCGCCAGCTTAATGATGGCCTTGTGCGGGGCTTTGTCAGCCTGCCCCGGTCTGTTGCGGTTCTGTCTCACCGACCTGCGACTGGCCCTGCCAGCCGGCCTCATGTCGTCCCTGGGTTCTGTCCTCGGGGCCATGATCGGCTTAGCTCTGCCGGCCCAGCTGGTCCAGACCGCTCTGGGCCTCGTCATCATGCTGATTGCGGCGATCATGATCAAGGCGAAAAGGACAGAACTCCCGGTGGTGGAGAAACCTGACGCCATCTCCCAACTCCTAAGGATCCAGGGGAGTTATTGTGACCTGGCGGTCAATCAGCGGATTTTCTGGGTGGTGCACCGCACTCCCCTGGCTTTGGGCATCTTTTTTCTGGTAGGCATTATGGCCGGGACTTTTGGCATCGGTGGGGGCGCGGCCAACGTGGCGGTTCTTAATCTCCTCATGGGCGTTCCCTTGAAGGTGGCTGTGGCCACCAGCACTTTTCTCATCTCCATGACCGATTCGGCGGCCGTCTGGGTCTATCTTCATAGTGGCGCGGTGTTGCCAATTATTGCGGTGCCATCCATCATCGGCATGGTCTTGGGCAGTTGGCTGGGGGTGAAAATCCTGGTCCGGGCCAGACCGGCCAATATCCGTTTCCTGGTGATTGTTCTGTTGATATTTGCCGGAATAAGAAATATTTTGAAAGGCTTAAATATTTGGGGGTAAACAATATGGCAATCTCAATCCCTGAGCGAGACTCAACCGTAGAAAAACCTCCCTGTCCGGACCACCTCAGGGAAGACATCGATGTTTGTGATATCCAACTTTCCTACAGCATCCTTCTCGGTAGGCTTACCAAACTTGGCTTTGCCGTTCTGCTGGTAATCTTCTTTCTCTATCTTTTCGGTATTCTTGATGATTATGTTCCCAAGCAACTCCTGCCGCATTATTGGAGCCACCCCCTGAACCAGTATCTCAGAATGACCGAGGTAACAACCGGCTGGAGTTGGCTGGGAGGATTACATTTTGGGGATTTTCTCATTCTGCTGCCCCTGGCCTTTTTGGCCAGCATCACCGCTATCTGCCTCCTCAGCATTACCCTCAGGTTTTTCCGGGGCCGCGAACCGCTCCAGGGAATATTAGCCATCCTGGAGATAATTGTCCTGGTGGTGGCGGCTTCGGGTCTCTTAAAAGTGGGAGGACATTAACATGGAGCGGTCGCCGATTTGCCCTGCCAGACTGGAGAGGTTATTGGTTTGTACCGACGGCTCTGAAGCTAGTCGGGGCGCCATTGCGGGAACCTTAGCGCTGGCGGAGTTGTGTGGCAGTAAGATCTATTTTTTAACGGTGTTGGAATTTTATCCTGAGTTGGAGACTCGGGCTCCGGAAATGGTGGCCCAGAGGGAGATCGAGATGCGCAAGCACCTCGAGTCCTGCAAAGCCATGGCTGAACAGCTGGACATACCTGTGGAAACTCTGGTGCGACGTAGTGAGCACTCCTACGAGGCCATTATTGAGGAAGCCGAGAAGATCCAACCCGATATGATTATCATGGGCCGCCATGGCCGCTCCAGGCTGTTCCGCCTGATGATGGGCAATGTCGTGGCCCGGGTTATCGGCTACAGCCCTTTCAATGTCTTGGTCATCCCGGCGGGAGTGCCGTTGAAGTTTGAACGAATCCTCCTGGCCAGCGACGGCTCCCCCTACAGCGCCGCAGCCTGGGAGGAAGCCAGGTTTATTACCAAGCGGGTGGGGGCTGACTTAATAGCCGTTTCGGTGGCCCGGGATGAGGACAAAATCTCCACTGCCTGGGCCATCGTTAAAAAATTAAAGGAAGAAGCGGCCTTGCAGGGTCTTGAGATCCAGACCCTGGTATACCAGGGGCGCCCCTATCTGGCCATCATTGAGGCAGCCAGCGACAAGAAGGCGGATCTCATCGTCATGGGAGCCCTTGGCATGACCGAGCTGAGTTCTTTCCTCATGGGCAGCGTCACCGAGCGGGTTGTGGCTTATGCCCACTGTGCCGTAATGGTTGTCAAACGGGCCATCTAGTAAACCCGAGGCAAACATTTGTTATAGTCTCTGCATATCTTCCTGCACGCATATCGGCAGGGTAAAAAAGGCTTTTGGGATGAATTTTCATGAGTTAAAACAGAAGGAACCCCGAGTCCCGGTCCGCCCCGAGGGTAAGCTGGGTCAGGTCGTTGCTGCCGATGGAAAAGCCGTCGAAGCGCTTGGCAAACTCTTCGGCCAATGTGATGTTGGCGGGGATTTCGGCCATGACGTAGATCTCCAGGCCGTTTTCCCCCCGGATCAGGCCGTATTCGGCCATGGTCTGTGAGGCAAATTAGCGGCGGCAGGAGTCCAGCAACTCGGTTTCGCCGGTGACATTCAGGAAACTCTCCTGCTGGCCGGCAAAGCTGGCCTCGGGCAGGTCCTCGGCGGTGGCGCTGCTGGCGGGCCCGCAGGGCCAGGATATCAGGATCGTCGGTGGGCCCTTCGGCGCCGCAGTTCCAGCTCAGGTTATTGTCCGAGCCGTCCCGGTTGTCCTCGCCATTGGCCTCATTGTGCTTATGATCGTAACTCACCAGGTCCCTTAGGGTGAAGCCGTCATGGGCGGTGACAAAATTGATGCTGGCATAGGGCCGTCTGCCGCTATTGGCATAAAGATCGCTGCTGCCCGTCAACCGGTAGGCCAGCTCGGCCGTCTGGCCCCCGTCCCCCTATCAGAATTTTCGTATCGTGTCCCGATAGTTGGCGTTCCATTCAGCCCACAACACCGGGAAATTACCCACCTGATAGCCGCCTTCCCCCAGGTCCCAGGGTTCGGCGATGAGCTTCACCTGGGAGATGACCGGATCCTGGTGGATGATGTCGAAAAAGGCCCCCAGCCGGTCCACTTCATGGAGCTCCCGGGCCAGGGGGGAGGCGAGATCAAACCGGAAGCCGTCCACGAGCATCTCCAACACCCAGTAGCCCGGCCAGGATTAGAAGGAGGCGAAACAGCGGATATCCATAAAAACATGTTACCAGACCGACGATAACCGCGATGATTTCCACGATAGTGTCCATTATTTTTATCTGGAGAGATGCCGTGTTTTACGCAGTGTTAGCTTTGCCGTCGACCATTAGTTCCAGTACTCCTCTCGAAGTGCAGTCGACTGGTTATCCTGATTGGGCCTGTTTCAGGGTGAAATTGGTCTCAAAAGAGTTGAACAGGTCCAGATACTGCTCCAGTTTGCGGCTCAGCAGGAACTTTTGCCGCACGGTTTCCCGACCGGCCTCGCCCAACCGCCGGCGCAAGGCCTCATCTTTGACCAACTGGACTATCCTGGCTGCGGCCTCTTCCACCGAATTAACCAGAAAGCCGTTTACCCCGTCTTCGAGCCGCACAATACGGGTGTGGTCGATCATGACGAACCCCCTTGATTTATCGAGGTTTTTGGTGTTGAGGTGCTGACGCGGCGCCAGCTTGCACGGCTTGACGGCGGTCGTCGGGAGCGGCCCTGGTGACCCGGGTGATGCCTCGCAGCAGGCGTCCGAGGATGTCCGCGCCGGTAATAATACGCCTGCCGGCCGGGCTCCAGACCAGGATCAGGTCTTCGTCGACTACGTCGTCCCCCGGCTTCTCGGCCCGCACCGTGAGCTGGTTCAAAACCTGCCCCAGGGGCCGTCTTGAGTCTGCGACGATGAGAGGTCGATGACAGGCGGCCACGGGATCGAAAGCCTCCCCGGCAAACAGGGCGTCCCGGAGAAATTCATGGGCGTTTAAGACGTATCGGGGCTGGCCGTCTTCGTCGGTAATCACCACCCACTTTTTTCCCGAGGCCTCCAACCGGTCCAGGAACGGATCAGCCGCCGACCGCTGGAAGGAAGGAAAGACCGGCGCGCCGTTCCGGAAGGGCAAAGACACGATGCTTTCCGGGTGCAGGGGCTCCCCTTCGTCCGACACCGGCAGGTCGTCGAGCTTCAGAAAATTAATGGCGCCCATGGCCTCCAGCCGGCTGATCTCGGTTTCATGACTCTTCGCGTGGTGTTCCAGCATGTCCCGCAATTCTGCTTCCCGGAACCAGGGCACCCCTTCCGGACCGATCCAGGCATCCAGCAATTTCCCCACCGGCCAGGCAATGGGCCAGAGCAGAACCTGATAGCAGCGCAACAGCGGTGACAGCCGAGACGCCACCCACAAGGCATGGCGGGAAAAATAGGCCTGGGGCATGATTTCCCCGGCAGAGGTGATCACCACCGTGGAGAATAAAAATGCCGCCACTCCCGCCAGCAGGGATTCCACCAGCAGCGTCAGCAGGACATTCACCGACACGTTGCCCCAGAGGATGGTCACCAGGGTAAAATTGGCGTTCCGCCGCAATGCCAGGACCCGTCTGGCATCGGCATCCCCCGACTCCGCGGCCGTCTCCAGCCGCAGCCGGCTCAGACTGAAGACCGCCAGGTTGAGGCCGGACAAGGTCGCCGACTGTGTGGCGCAAAAAATTACTCCCATCCAGGTCAGGGTTTCGCTGGTCATGCTGGTTCCCCGGGTTTGCTTAAAACAGCACCGCCCGGGCAATCAGGAAATAAAAAATCAGCCCGGTGGCATCGATGAGGGTAGTAATAAAAGGGGCACTGGCCACCGCCGGATCGATCCCCAGGCGCCAGGCTGCCAGGGGAACAGCGGCCCCCACCGCAGAGGCCCAGCCACAGATGCAGACCAGCGTCAGCGCCACCACCAGGGCAATCTTGTGGCCCGCAAACAGCCAGACCGGCACGAAGCTCATCAGGGCGAGCATACTTCCCAGGAGCAACCCGACGGCCGCTTCCCGGAGCAGAATTTGTAAAAAGTCGCCGGCTTCGACCTCGCCGACGCTCATCGCCCGCACCAGGACGGTGGCCGACTGGGCCCCGGAGTTGCCTCCGGTGTCAATGAGCAGGGGGATAAACAGGGCCAGGGTGACCATGGCCTCCAGGGTGGCTTCGAAGACCTTCAAGACATTGACAGTCAAAACCGCGGCAATGGCCAAAGTCAGCAACCAGACGAAACGCGTCCGGGCCAATCTCAGGACCGAAACGGAAAAATACGGCCGGTTTAATGGTTCGGCGCCGCCGCCGGCCCGGGCCAGATCTTCTTCACCTTCCCGATCCAGGATATCCATGGCATCATCCACGGTGACCAGACCCAACAACCGGCCTTGGGCGTCAACCACAGGCGCCGCCAGCGCCGCCGTTCTCTGGATGGAGCGGGCCGCAATTTCCCGGTCTTCGGTGGCCAGGATCGGCGGCAGGGTATCATCAAGGAACTCATGCACTTTCTGCTCTGGGTCTGCCATGACCAGTTCCCGCAGGTGAATTATGCCTATATACCGGGCATCCCCGGAAATGACGGGCAGGACATAGATGGTTTCCGCCCTTTTTCCCTGGCTGCGGATTTTTTCCCAGGCCTCTGCAACCGGGAGGTCAGGGGTCAGGACCAGAAACTCCGGGGTCATGTAGCGGCCGGCTGACTGGGGTGGGTATCCCAGGAGTTCGGTGGTCATCCGCCGTTCCGCCGGACTCAGACCGGTCAGGAGATTCCTGGCCAGCGCCGCCGGCATCTGCTCCAGCAGCCGGGCCCGGTCATCCGGGTTCAGAGCCTCCACCAGTCGCAGCACCTGGGGCTGGCTCAGCCCGTGCAGCACCTCTTCCTGATAGGCCGGGTCCAGAAACCTGAAAACCGGGGCGGCCTGGCTCTCGGGCAGAGCGGCCAGCAATTTTGCTCGATCCTCGGCTGCAACTCTGGATAACTCTTCGGCAATCTGGGAAAATTGCCCCTGCCCGGCCTGAGACCGGATCTTTTCGATATCCGGGGACTTTTTCATATTTGCCTTTTTATCCCTGGACTCTTTCCCGCCCTGCCCACCAGGGCTGTTCAACCGGAAGTGCCCCCGTCTGATTCATTCTCTCAGCCTTAATTGTTATCCAGGCCGTCAGACCCTGTATCGTAAAGCACGCCGTCCCGATTCATAATCGTGGTCTGCACAAAACGCAGGCGAAGTTCCAGGCGGGAACCGTCTGCCGGGGCCGGCAATTTTTTTTCCATAGCCGCCACGTCCTCCGGGGTCGGCGCCGTCGGACCGCGCACTACGGCCCGCACCATGGTCACATCCTGGGTTCGTTTGATTTTAATGAGGGCCAGACGGTCCCCCGGCACTGCGCTGATTTCGCGCTCCAAGATACCGCGCACCGAGGTCTCAAAAAGTTGCCGAGAAATGACCTGGTGCAGGTTTGCGGTCAGGATAACCGCCAGCACCGCCAAAGAGAGGATACTGACAAGATTGCGCTGTAAAAAGGACCCCAGCTGCAGGCCGCCCGTCCTGGTAAAGCCCCTGAAGCCGTTGAGCCACAGGACCACCGAGGCGGCGAATTGAATGGCCACCATGTTGGTGAGCACCAGGATCAGGGCAGAACGGCTGAGTTCGAAATTGCCCCGGGCCGCTAAAATTCCGGCAGAGGCCAGGGGCGGCACCAGGGCCGTGGCAACCGCCACCCCCACGAAGGCCACGCTTAAACGGGGCGTCACCGTGGCCAGGGCGCCGGCCGCCCCGCCTCCCAGGGCGATCATCAGATCAAAGAGATTCGGCGCCGTCCTCGCCATGATTTCGTTGGTCACGGGAACCTGCTGGTGCACCATCCCGATCAACACGGACGTGGCAAAGACCACCAGTCCGCCAAGGCAGAGGGACACCAACGCCTGGCGGGCCAATGAACGGTCGCTTTCCACCAGGGCCAGGGCCAAGCCGTTGATGGGACCCAGAAGCATGGCCACAATCATGGCCCCGATAACCACCGCCGGGCTGTTGGCCAACAAACCATAGGAGGCAATCAGGGCCGATAAGATGTTCATGCTGGCATACGGCCAGTCGAGAACCGCCCCCTGGCGGATATCAAGCCGCACGGCAGTGCGGAACTCTATGTCTGTCTGATTTTTCTCCATCAAAAAACCTTGAGAAAGGGTTCCTTAGGGAGGTGATGCCGCGCCAACATTGCCGTCTTTGATTTGGCAGGTTTTATTATTTAAATCTGTCGGTAATTGATTTAAAAGTACCGTCCAGTTTATCCCAGGCATTCTGCACCCCGCCATTAACCTGCTCCCAGGTGCTTTCATCGGCCCGGTCCAACTCCTGCCTTTGCCTTTCAAGTTCCCGATGTTGGCTTTCTGCCGCATCGATCTCTTTACTGAGCTCGATTTTAACATCAGCCTTGGCCTGCGTGGCTTTGGCCTTCAGCTTGTCAATATCGGCCTTCCATTCTTGTAATTTCCCCTGCATTTTTTCCAGGTAGGCTTTTTTGGTGTCGATCATTTGAACTGTCTCACTGTAAATTTATTTGTAATTCATTTCCACACAATTTATATTAATACTATTATAGCATCCCCCCCCCCCCTCAACTG
>VGSX01000150.1 GCA_016874895.1 Deltaproteobacteria bacterium | reverse complement strand
AACCATTGCCATCTACGGTGAGTTGACCGGAAAAACCAAGCTCCAGGACCCCGTTCTGGTGGTCTGGCCGGAGACCGCGGCCCCGTTCTTCTATATGCGGGAAAAGGACTTGTCCTCCCGGGTGGATGACATCGCCCGCCAGAACCAGGTCAATCTCCTGTTCGGCAGCCCGGCCCTGGAATTCGGGCCGGAGGGGGATTTCTTTTACAACCGGGCCTTTCTGCTGTCGGCCGACGGCGGGGTGGTGGGCTTCTATGACAAAGCCCACCTGGTGCCGTACGGGGAATATGTCCCCTTGCGCCGCTTTTTTCCTTTTATCGGCAAGATGGTGCCCATGGTGGGCGACTTCGCCGAGGGGCCGCCGGGCCGGGTGCTGGCCCTGCCCGAGGCCAACCTGGGGGTACTCATCTGCTTCGAGTCCATCTTTCCCTATCTGAGCCGGGCCATGGTGCAGAACGGGGCCAACATCCTGGTCAATATCACCAATGACGCCTGGTTCGGCCGGACCAGCGCCCCGTACCAGCACCTGGCCATGTCCGTGGTGCGGGCCGTGGAACACCGGGTGTCCCTGGCCCGGGCCGCCAACACCGGCATCAGCGCCCTGGCCACCCCCGACGGGGCCATTATCTGGCAGTCGGAGCTGTATACCGAGGCGGCCCATACCGAGCCCCTGCCCTTGCTTGAGGGCAAAAGTTGGTACCGTCTGTACGGGGACGTTTTCGCCTGGTTGGGTGTGGGCCTGACCTTTGTGGGACTGGCGGCCGGCCTGGCCCTGGGTAAACCCCGGCCGAGGTGATGAGATTTTTCCATGAGAGCGGGTGATAATATTAAGTTCTTACAATTGGATAAAGTTACAGACATTTTGAGGGACTCACTCTGCCATGCAGATTAACTCATCCAACAATAAATCAAAATTTCCTCGCCCCTTGAGGGGAGAGGGTCAGGGTGAGGGGTGAAAATGACTTTGGACGAATTCACCCTTACCGAATTCAAGTGCGGTTATGTGGCCCTGTGCGGCGCTCCCAACACGGGCAAATCCACTCTCCTGAACCGGTTGGTGGCGGACAAAGTGGCCATCACCTCGCCCAAGCCTCAGACCACGCGCCACCGCCTCCTGGGGGTGGTGAATCTCCCCCAGGCCCAGATACTTTTTCTGGATACGCCGGGAATCATGGACCCGAAAACCTTGCTGAACGAGGCTCTGGTGCGGACCGCAGTGAGCGCCTTGAACGATGCCGACGTGGTGGTCTGGCTGACCACCCCCCAGGAAAATGCCCGGGAGCGGGAAGTGATCCTCTCCCACCTGCGGTTTCTCACCAAACCCTTGATCATTGCCCTCAACAAGATCGATACCATCGCCAAGCCGGAAATTCTGCCCCTCATGGAACTCTTCCATACCCTTCGGCCGGAAGCCCCGGTGGTGCCCCTGGCCGCCCTGCAGGGGGATGGCCTCCCCGAACTGGTGCGGGAAATCATCCAGCGCCTGCCGGTGGCGCCCCCCTTCTATCCCACCGATCACCTCACGGATCAGACCGAGAGGTTTTTGGCCGCGGAGTTCGTCCGGGAGAGGGTCTTTCACCACACCTCCCAGGAAATCCCCTACGCCGCCGCGGTGCAGATAGAGGAATTCGACGAATCGGAGCGCCCCCGTCTGGTCAAGATCCGAGCCGTCATCTTCGTGGAAAGGGATTCCCAAAAAGGCATCGTCATCGGCAAAAAGGGGGAGAGGCTAAAAACTATCGGCCAGGAAGCCAGGGAGGAGTTGGAAAAAATGCTGGACTGCCAGGTTTATCTGGAGCTGTGGGTCAAGGTATGGAAGAACTGGCGCAAGGACCCCCGGGCCCTGCGGGAGTTGGGTTATGGCATTTCGTGAAATAGGCTTTCAGCGTTCAGCTATCAGCGTTCAGCTGTCAGCAATCAGCTTTCAGCAAAAACAATGGTTTAAGAAAACTAATCGAGAAACCAGCGATCTGCCATCTTAGAATAACTATTTGAATTTAAATCATTGGCTGACGGCTGAAAGCTGACCGCTGAACGCTTACCGGGAAAATTTTTTCAGCACATTAGTACGTGAGCTGACGGCTTATAGCTGACTGTTTACGTTATTCTTAACTTGTGCCGATCAAGGTCTAAAAATAGGTAATATTTTAACCGGAAACCAGAAACCAGAAACCAGAAACGGGTATAACAGGGATAGACATGCGCAGGGATGCGGCCCAATGGCGATGGTGGTTAGGGGCGACCGTGGCGCTGACCTTCTGGCCCCAAGCCGCCACGGCAATCCAAACCCACGGCCATCCTGAGGGGCTGTACGCCCATCAGCTGGGGCATTTTTTCTTCCTGGCCACCATGGTCTACCTGTGTTGGCAGTTCTGGCGGCAAAACCTTCTCCGGCGTCGGAGCTTTCATCGAATATACTGGGCCTGCCTGCTGTTTGCCGCCTGGAATCTCCTAACCTTTTTAGGGCACATGGCCGAAGAAAGGCTCGATGCCGCGGCCATTGACAGCACCGCCGGGCATCTCTTCCGGCAGCTCCACATCACTGATCTGAACGCCCTGATTTTTTATCTGGCCAAACTTGATCACATCATTCTTATCCCGGCCTTGTGGTTTTTTTATCTCGGACTGCGGGCCTTCCGGACCGAGCAGCGGGAGGGAATCGGCCGATGATCTGGTCCATGACCCCGGCGCTGGTGGTGGATATACTGGGCTCCTCCCTGGCCATCGTGCTGGCCGGCCTGTGCTATGCCACCGCCGGGCGCCTGCTGCGGGAAGAGCCGGATAACGCCCTGTGGTGTTTTCTCTTCTGGTTCAGCGCGGCCCTGGCCATTTTCGCCCTCTCCCGCTCCGTGGGCCACATCCTGAAACATGTGCTGATTCTGTCGGGATATCCCCAGACCTGGAAAACCCTGGCCCCTTACAGCGGCGCCATCAACACCTTAACCTTTATCCTGATTGCCAGCGTGACGATTTTCTTTCAGCAGTTTCAGGCGATCTACACGCGGATGTCCGCCAATCACGCTGAAATGCAGACCTTTAGCCGGGATCTGCTGAATCTGAACCGGGACCTGGAAACCATGGTGATGGAGCGCACCATGGCGGAAATGGCCCTGGGGGTGGCCGACGGCATCCGCAATCCCATCTGTGTTATCGGCGGTTTCAGCCGTTTGCTGCTCAAACGCCTGGACCCCGAAGATCCCACCCGGGAGTGGCTGACCACCATTGCGGCGGAAACCAAACGCATGGAAGAGATGGTGGCCAAATTTGAGTCCCTGGCGGAAAAGAGGGAATACTTTTTTGCCCAGGAGGATCTCAACAAGGTGGTGCAGAGCACCTTGACAACCCTGGCCCCGGAATTTGCCCACAAGGAGATCGACCTCCAGACGTATTTATCGCCGGAACCGTTGTTGGGCAAAATTAACGGCCATCTCCTGCGGGTAGCCCTATCTCATGTCCTGCGCAATGCCATCGAAGCAACTCCCCGGGGCGGAGGTATCACCCTGACCACCCGGAAAGAAGGGGAGCAGGCCCGCCTGGAAATCGAAGACACCGGCCGGGGCATGCCCCCGGAGGTGGTGGAGCAGATTTTCACCCCCTTTTATACCACCAAGATCGGGGGCACCGGTCTGGGCCTGGTCTTTGTCCGCCAGATAGTGGAAGAGCACCGGGGCGACATTCAAATTGAGAGCCATGTGGGACAAGGTACCCGGGTGTACATCGATCTTCCCCAACGTTTTGCCCCCCGGCAGGAGTCGGATTTTCGTCCTCTAAAATAATTTCCCCCCCATTTATTTCCCCCAGCTCTGTAACATTTTTTCCTAAGAAGGTCTTGACATCCGGAAGGATGATTTTTAGCTTAAGACTAATTCTAATAAGAATGATAACTATTATTATATTTAAGCTATGAAAAAAAATAGCCTCCAGCGCCAGATAATTCTCGAAGAGCTGCAAAAGGAAAAAAACCATCCCTCGGCCCTGGAAATTTACGAAAGGGTGCGGCAGCGGCTGCCCAGGATCAGTCTGGGGACCGTTTACCGCAATCTGGAGCATCTGGCGGCCAGCGGGTTTATTCGGAAGCTTGAGACAGTGGGAGGCCAGAGACGCTTTGACGGCGATTTAAACGAGCATTACCATGTGCGTTGTTTGTATTGCGGCAAAGTGGAGGATGCCCACTTGCCGATCCTGTCCCGGCTGAATCACACCTTCGGAAAATTAAGCGACTATACCATAATGGGTCATCGCCTGGAGTTTCTGGGTATCTGCCCCGAGTGCCGGGACGCAGGCAAGTTCGAGAATTAAGACCAAGGAATACTATGGCAATTTCAGCTCTGCAGCTCTATAAATCCCTGCCTCGGACCAACTGCGGGGAATGCGGCATTCCCACCTGTCTGGCCTTTGCTACTCAGGTAGTGGTGGAGGGGTTAGCTCTGACCTTGTGCCCCTACCTGTCCACCGAGGCTCGGGAATTTACGGAGATCATAGCAGCTCAACAGGAGCAGGGTGTAGGCCGAAAACGGGACAACCTGGCCATTGCCCTGAAGTTTTTGCAGGAGAAAGTCGACCCCCTGGATTTCGCCGCCCTGGCGGAGGGTTTGGGCGCAACCTACGGGGAAGAAAACGGCCGGACTTATCTCCAGCTTCCCTATTATGGCCGCCAGTTCCTGGTTTTTAAGGATGAAGTGCGCTACCCCGAGGGAGCCTTGGAAAATCCCTGGGATGCCATCCTGCTTTACAATTACATCGCTTCCCAGGGGCAGCGGCCTCCCTGCGGCCAGTGGGTTAAATTTCAAGGGTTGCCCAACTCGGTTTCCAAAACCAAGACCTTGATTCGCCTGCAGGAACACCTGGCCCAGGCCCTCAGCGGCAAGACCGGCTTACTGGACCGCAAAGCTCGGGAGTTGGGCGGCGAACCGGTGACCGTGGCTCAGGACGCGGACCTGCAGTTTCTTTTCCACCCTCTGCCCCGGCTGCCGCTTCTCCTGGTCTTTCACGATGCCGAGCCGGAAGAAAATTTTGCCGCGGAAGCTCATTTCCTCTTCGACGACCAAGTCATGGATTATCTGGACCTGGAGTCGCTGCTGTTTGTTGTGGAACGGCTCATGGATCAACTGCTGGAAAAATATGAATAACTCATAACAGATGCAACATATGTTTATCCTGGTTACCAAGCTTTACTTGGGAACCTACCTATCCAAAGGAAGAAACTTATGAAATGCCCGGTATGCGGGTCCCAGAATTTTTTCCTGAAAGACCCGGCTGATGAATATGAAACCTATGAATTCCGCTTGGAAAAAGATCAGCCGGTGTTCACGGCCGAACCCCAGGAAGTGCTCCCGGAAACTGAGACGTACTGCAATCGCTGCTCCTGGAAAGGGGCCTTTAAGCTGTTAAAATAACTCCAGCAGGCGAGCTGAAAAAATTTATCTTTTTAGCTCCTGGGAGGAATTAATGCACAAAGTAACGTTCTTCCGTCCCTACCCCTTCCAGGTGGGCCAGAAAATAACCATCCAGGGTGGGCCGCGCCGCGGCGATTGGGAGGTCATCGGCGTCGATGACAAGAAGGTGAGATTGCGCTGCCCGGTGTCTTTCCGGGAATTCGACTGGACCGTGTTCTGCTATCTGGTGGAGGATCAGGAAATACCCCAATGGCCGCATCGGGAATAAACAGTTGTTGCAGAAATTGCCTAGCTAAAGGAATGGCGTTGCTTCGCGCCCAAATACAACTTGGGCACGAGAATAATCGCTGGTTTCTCGATCAATTTGCCTGACCCATTGTTTTTGCTGAAAGCTGATTGCTGACAGCTGAACGCCTATATTTTCGGTAATTCTGCCAATTCACCAAAACATCCACTAGGAGGAAAACAATGTCTAAGACCATGGAACATCTGCAGGAAGCCTTTGCCGGCGAATCTCAGGCCAACCGGAAGTATTTGGCCTTTGCCAAGAAAGCGGATCAGGAGGGTTTTCCCATGGCCGCCCGGTTGTTCCGGGCCGCCGCGGAAGCGGAAACCGTGCATGCCCACGCCCATTTGAAGGTAATGGGGGCCATTAAATCCACTAAAGAGAACCTCATGGCAGCCATCGGCGGCGAGACGCATGAATTCGAACATATGTACCCTCAGATGATCGCCGATGCCGAGGCGGAAGGCAACAGTCAGGCCAAAAGGTCCTTCGATTACGCCAATGAAGTAGAAAAGGTCCACGCCGCCTTATATCAGAAGATGCTGGATAACCTGGACAACCAGACCATGGTGGACGTGCATATCTGCCCCGTCTGCGGCTGGACCGTGGAGGGCGAGGTGCCGGATGTGTGCCCGGTTTGTAAAACGGTAAAGAAATTTTTCCAACGTATTGATTAATTCCAAAGGAAGCTTACTTTTAGAAAAACCTGGAGCGTAGCTCGAGGTTCTCACCATATAATCGGCAGCCGGACAGGGAGAGCCGGTCTGCCGAAAACCTGAAAAGATCTTCCTAAAGGAGAGGTATATGAGTTCTCTCAAGGGAACCCAGACGGAAAAAAACCTGCTTACCGCCTTTGCCGGGGAATCGCAGGCCCGCAACCGCTATTCCTATTTCGCCTCCAAGGCCAAAAAAGAAGGTTACGTGCAGATATCGGCGGTCTTTGAAGAAACCGCCAACCAGGAAAAAGAACACGCCAAACGTTTTTTCAAGTTCCTGGAAGGAGGCGAAGTGGAAATTTCCGGTGGCTTTCCCGCCGGGCGGATAGGGACTACCCTGGAGAACCTGAAGGCCGCGGCAGCCGGGGAACAGTACGAAAACACGAGGATGTACCCGGAATTCGCCCAGATAGCCCGAAGGGAGGGATTTCCGGAAATTGCCCTGGTCTTCGAGGCGGTGGCGGTGGCGGAAAGATATCACGAACAGCGGTATGCAGCCTTGGCCGCCAACCTGGAAAACAATCGGGTCTTCCAAAGGGATGTTGAGGTGGTCTGGCGGTGCCGCAATTGCGGTTATATCAAAGAGGCCCTGGAGGCCCCAGCCCAATGTGCGGCCTGTGCCCACCCCCAGGCCCATTTCGAGCTGGTGGACACCAATTTCTAAGGCTAACGTACGATTACCATAAGATTTTGAGGAGGACAGAAAAATGACAGTACAACTGGAAGTTTACAAATGTGAGATCTGCGGCAATATCGTGGAAACCCTGCACGCCGGCCCGGGGCAGTTGGTCTGCTGCGGCCAACCCATGAAACTGTTTAAGGAAAACACCGTGGATGCGGCCAAGGAAAAGCATGTGCCCGTGGTGGAAAAAGTCGCCGGCGGCTTTAAAGTCAAAGTCGGCAGCGTGCCCCATCCCATGGATGAAAAACATTACATTGAGTGGATTGAAGTAATCGCCGATGGCAAGGTCTATCGTCAGTTCTTGAAACCCGGGGAAGCCCCGGAAGCCATGTTTACCATCGAGGCCGCCGAAGTCACGGCCCGGGAATACTGCAATCTGCACGGCCTCTGGAAAGGATAATCTGTATGTTCAGCGAGAAGATGGAGCAGGCCCTAAACCAACAGGTTAATGCCGAACTCTACTCCGCCTACCTCTACCTGGCCATGGCGGCCTACTTTCACGCCATGAATCTTAACGGCTTCGCCAACTGGATGATGGTGCAGAACCAGGAAGAAACCGCACATGCCATGAAGTTTTATCATTTCATCAATGAGCGGGGCGGTCGGGTGAAGCTGGCGCAGATTGACCAACCCACCTCGGCATGGTCTTCACCCCTGGATGTGTTCGAGGCAACCTTAAGGCATGAGGAAAAAGTCACCGGGTTGATCAACAATCTGGTGGACCTGGCCATGGCTGAAAGGGACCATGCCTCCAATGCCTTCTTGCAATGGTTCATCACCGAGCAGGTGGAGGAAGAGGCCTCGGCTAATGAGATCATTCAGAATCTGAAACTGGCGGGAAACGATCCCCACTCCCTCTTTATGCTGGACCGGGAGTTGGCAACCCGGGTTTTTACGCCCCCCGCTGCCTGAAAGTGCCCGGTTTTAAAGAAATCCGGGGGACTGATAGGTTCAAGACCTGGGGGTGGGGGGCACTGCGCCCCCAGGGCTGTCATTAACATGAAATGTTAAC
>VGSX01000149.1 GCA_016874895.1 Deltaproteobacteria bacterium | reverse complement strand
GTGGAACTTCCGCTACAAGGACCTGGCCAAGGTGGAGCGCGCCTTTCGCACCTTTAAGAGCGGACACCTGGAAATCCGCCCCACCTTCGTCCAGACTGAGGCCAGCACCCGTGGCCATGTCTTCGTGGTGATGCTGGCCTATCTGCTGGAACGGGAATTAGACCATTACTGGCGTTCCCTTGACCTCCCCGTCAGTGAGGCCCTGGATGAATTGGGTTCCACTCCGGGGGGGTGGAAATTACCATAGGTAATGCTCCTTGCCAGCAGGTGCCCCAACCCACCGGGCTTTGTCAAGAATTGTTAACTAGGGCAGAGATTGCCTTACCCGAAATCCTGCCCCGCCGGAAAGCCCATGTAGCCACCAGAAAAAAATCCTCGAAGGACTAATATCCACAATAATAACTTTGCGTTATATCGCATATGCAGTTCTTTTTTCCTGGAACATCCGTTGTGGAGCTAAGCGTTAGTGAGCCTGACTCTCCAGGCGCGCCTTGCGGGTCTTTTCCTCGAAGACCGAGCGGATTTTATCCAGCAATTCCTCCACGGGAACGGGTTTCATAAGGTATTCCAGGGCACCCAGGCCCAGACCTTTCATGCCGGATTCCACCGAGCCATGGCCGGTGAGTAGAATAACTCCGAGGTCCTGATTGAGCCCCTTCAGTTTTTCGAGAAACTCAAGGCCGTCCATTTGCGGCATTTTAATATCCAGCACCACCACATCAAAGTCCTGCTCGCCCAGGAGCTTGAGGGCGACGGCGCCGTTTTCCGCTCCGGCTACGGTGAGGCTGCGGCTTTGCAGCCGTTTTATCAGAGTTTCCCTAAATTCGTCCTCGTCATCTACGACCAGGACACGCACAGTTTTCATCATCATGCCGGTCACCATGAAGAATAATGTGTCATAGTTAACAATAGCGTTTTATCTATTGCAGGTTTTGAGATAGGTTGTGACGTCCTGCCAGACCCACCGGCTGGCCGTGGCCACGGCGTCTTGAACCGGGGGTGACAGGCCGGGGTGCACTTCCTCAGGAAGGCTCTGGGCCTGGGCCACCAGGATAGTAATGTCCATGTCAGTGTGTTCCAGTAAATCCTGCAGGATATTGACACTGGGAAACTGGTGCAGGGAAAAATCCGCCGTTTTTTTGGGCGGAATCCCTGCCAGGGGAATGGTAAAAACCTCCCCGGGCCGACGATCCGGATAGTCCACGGCGTCCACGATGATTAATCGCCGGGGGCGATGGACATCCAGGGCCAGGTCGAAGAGAATCTCCCGGACTGAGGTGCCGGCATCGAGGGCCAACACCTGGGCTGGCAGGGTGTAGTGTTCCCGCAGATAGTGAATCACGGCGGGCCCGAAACCATCATCCCCGAACAGGATATTCCCACAACCACAGATAACTACAGCCTTGCCGGCGACGTCAGCAATCATGAGCCTTTCCTTCAAAGAAACTAAAAGTCCGCCTCATAACTCAGGCCGGAGGCCTCAGACTCCTGGACCCGACCTCCGGCCTGGTAAAGCCGACATTAAGTTATGAGGGTATCAATTATCTGTCCCTGAGAGTCGATCAGAGTAAGTTCCACATTCACGCCGCCATCCAGGCGGTGTGTGGCGCAGCTCAGTCAAGGGTCGTAGGCGCGTATGGCCATTTCCACCTTGTTCAGGATACCCTGGTCATATGTGCCTTCTTTAATAAATTCTTTGGCCGCCTGTTTGATGGAGAGATTGATGGCGGCATTGTTGTGGGTCGTGCCCACGATGAGGTTGACCGTTTTTATCAGGCCATCCTTATCCGTAGTGTAGTCGTGAATGAGGGTGCCCCGGGGAGCCTCTACACAGCCCACGCCGCGCCCTTCCCGAGGTTCAACCTTGACCCGGATGTCCGGGCTGGTGATTTCCGAATCTTCCAGTAACTGCAAGGCTTCTTCGGCACACTGGAGCATTTCAATGAGCCGGGCATAGTGGTAGAGCAGGGTGAAATGCGCCGGTCGGCCGAAAGCAGCCCGGAATTCTTCCAGCTCCTGTTGGGCCAACGGAGTTTTCATCTTGTCGGCGACATTAATCCGGGCCAGGGTGTTGGTGCGATATACCCCCACCGGATCATCCAGGTCCATCTTCAGAGCGCCCCATTTCCGGGCATAGGGGAATTTTTGATACGACCAGGACTCCACATGTTCGGCCAGATAATCGGGGTACTGGTCATAGGTAAAATCTTCAAAACTGCCGTCGGGTTGCATCAGGCGCAGGTTGCCATCGTAGAAATCCATGGCTCCGTCGGCATTCACCGTGCCCAGAAACCCCACCTGGATAACCCCGATACTTTTGATGGCCTCCAGGTATTTCGGAAAAACATTCTCTTTGGCGAATTTGAGAGAAAACTTACAAAATTCCAGCAACTCCCGCACAGGCGCCACCATTTCCTGCCGCTCCGCCTCAGTCATGGGCTTGCTGACCCCACCCGGCAGGGCAAACGTGGGGTGGATGGCCCGCCCGGCAAAATGTTCCAGGAGGCTGGCCCCCAGGGCCCGGTAGTGGACCACCTGTTTGGCAATATCCGGCGCGGCCTGGACGATTCCCACCACATTGCGCACCGAATAGTCGGCGTCAGGGCCGATGACAAAGTCCGGGGCTGCCAGGAAATAAAAATGCAGGATTTTATCGCTGACATAAGCGATATTTTGCATCAGGCGGCGCAGTTTTACTGCGGCCGGCGGTGGGGTCACGCCCAGAGCGGCGTCACCGGCCTTGGCCGAAGCCAGATGGTGGGCCCAGGGGCAGATACCGCAGATATGGCAGACGATGCGGGGCATTTCCTCGACCGGCCGCCCTTCACAGAATTTTTCAAAACCCCTTAAGGTTTGGACGTAAAACCTGGTGTCGGCCACGTTGCCGTGGTCATCCAGGTGGATGGCCACTTTGGCATGACCTTCGATTCTGGTCACTGGCTGGATGTTAATAACCTTTCCCACAGCGTCTCCTCCTTATCGGGGCGGCCGAGCCGGCAGCGGCGCCAGATTTTTATGTCCCCCGATGTACCGGTTCATGATGGCCCGGCGATCCACCAGAGTCTTAGGATCCAAGCCCACCGAAGTGAGGGCGCCCATCATGTCCACCATAGGTTTGGCGCCCTTGCGGATGGGGCCGAAGCAGCCCCGGCACGGGGTGCGGGCCTGGATGCAGCGGGGCACCCCGGTCTTTCCGGCACAGCCGGCCAGGGTAACCGGGCCCATGCAGAAGAAGCCCTGTTCATTGATGCACCGCATCTTATCCAGACCTTCTTCTGGATTGAAGTCGAGGTTTTCTAAGACACGTTTGATGGCGCCCCCACCTGATTTTTTCTCCCGTATGACCGGACAGGTATCGCAGACGCTTCTCTCCGGGAGGGCCCAGGCGGTCTTGCCCTCCAGCACCGCCGTCAGGGCATCGGCAATCCAATCAGGGTGCGGCGGACAGCCCGGAATGGTAATGTCCACCTTGACCATCTCATCCACCGCCATACATGTGGGTGTCCAAGGGGGGACGTTGGGATCTTTGGGGTCGGCCGCAGGTTCGGTGGTGATGGACTTACGGAAGACGGTTTCAAAGATATCTTCATTCTTCCACATATTAGCCTGGGCCGGGACGCCGCCATATGCGGCACAACTGCCCAAGGCTATGAGGATCTTGGCCCGTTTCCGCATTTCCTCCAGGACATGTTTCTGTTCCTCATTGCGCACGCCGCCGGTCACAATGGCGACGGTTGCTTCCGGGAGGGTCAGGGCCGTTTGATCACCCAGCTGCCCGAAAAATTTATGGTCCACCAGGGCCGTCATGTGGACAAATTCAAGTTGGGGCAACAGATCCAGGAGAGGGTCGCCAATGTTTAAAATGGAGATTTCGCATCCGGAACAGGCATTCAGCCAATCTTCCGAAACTTTTACCGGCATGAGATGTCCTCCTTTCAAGGGAACTGTGGAGTTTCTTGCTCTCGCTCCAAAAACAGGTATTCCGCCATCCACCTCCTTTATGATGCCTATGAATGAATCATTGCCGGTTAGTGATTATTGACTTGCCACCGCCACCCGGCGGGTATAGAGCAGACATTTATCCTCATCCGGGATGACGTGGACTTCAAAGCCGTCCTGTTTGTAACTCTCCATGGTTTGGCGGGCTTCCTCCCGGTTGGTATAGATGACCCCATCCCACAGGAATTTTTTCCCGGCAATTTTGCGAGCCAACGGTATCTCCATAGTTTCGCTCCCCTATTCTGAACTGCCGCGGCGGTGCGGCTGTAAGCGGAGCACCGCCGCTTCGGTGTGATCAAGCCCGGGTGCTATAGGGGCTGGGCCCCAAACTCCGCAAGGTTTCGGTCATGTCGGTCATCACGTCGGCAAATTTTTGGGCCTCCGAGGAAGAGATCCATTCCAGCCGGAAGCGTTCGGGCTCCAGACCGAAATCTTCCAGCATTAAATCTATTCCTTCGGCCCGGCTTTTGGCTTTTTCATTACCTTCCAGGTAATGGCATTCACCCAGGTGTCAGCCGCAGATCAAGACGCCGTCAGCCCCTTTGGTCAAGGCGTCAATCACTAGATTCGGGTGGACCATGCCAGAGCACATCACGCGGATAATCCGCCCACTAGTTGGATATTGGATACGCGACACTCCGGCCAGATCGGCGCCGGCATAGGAACACCAATTGCACAAAAAGGCGATTATTATCGGTTCGTATTCTTCGCTCATGTCACACATTCCTCGCCCCTAATATTAACGTAGACCCAGGGCAGCCTCGACCTGTGCCCCCAACTGTACCAACGTAAATCCGGCCACGTAAATCCCCTGCTTCGGACAGGTGGCCATACAAGACCCGCAACCTTTGCACAGCACCTCATTTACCTCCACGGTCTTTTTGACCGTGCCATCTTTCATATACTCCAGGAGGGTAATCGCTTGGAAAGGACAGGCATCCACACAGAAGGCGCACCCGTCGCAGTGCTCATCCACCGGACGGGAGATGGTGGCTTCCAGTTCTAAGTAATCCTGGGACAGGATGGTGTTGGCCCGGGAGGCCGCCGCCAGACCTTCGGCCACGGCTTCGTGAATAAATTTCGGATAGTGGCACAACCCGGCCAGAAAAACCCCTTCGGTGGCTGCGTCCACCGGCCTGATCTTGGCATGAGCTTCGTTAAAAAAGCCTTCCGCATTAAGAGGGATCTTGTAGAGTTCCGCCAGGGGGGCATTCCGGTGGGGGATGACGGCCGTGGCCAAGGTCAAGATATCGACGCTGAGGCGCACCGGTTTTTGCAGCACCTGATCTTTCACCGTGATGAGAATCTGGTCCCCTTCATAGTCCACCTGGGGAGGATCATCCAGGGTGTAGCTCAGGAACAGGACCCCCAGGTCTCGAGCTTTTTTGTATAGTTTTTCCAGCTTGCCATCGGTGCGGAGGTCCCGATAAATAATGGCCACCTCCATCTCCGGATAGGTTTCTTTCAGACGGACGGCATTTTCCACCGAATGTTTACAGCAGATGCGGCTGCAGTACGGCCGCTCCGGGATGCGGGAGCCGACACACTGGATAAAGGCCACGGCCTTGGCGTCGCTGATGCGCTGGCTTTTCCGGGCCAGTTCCCGGTCAAAATCCAGGGTCAACAGGACGTTGGGGTGGCGCCGGTAGAGGTACATGCCGCTGGGCCGCAGGGGCTCGGCGCCGATGGCAATAACCACAATGCCGTGTTCAATCTCCTGCCCCGTTGATAATCGGGAACGGTAATTGCCCACCGTACCGGCAACTTCTTCCACGATGGACCAGTAATGCACCGTAATCCGGGGATGACGGTTCACTTCCTCCACCAAAGCATCAAGGTAGGGTTGAATTATTTCCCCTTTCCAGCTTGCCAGTAAACGGCGGGCGTTGCCTCCCAAACGATCCAGTCTCTCCACCAGATGGACTTCGTATCCCTGGTCTGCCAGGGACAGGGCTGCATTCATACCGGCCAACCCGCCGCCGATAACCAGAGCCCGTTTATTGATATCCACCTGGAGATACTCCAAAGGATCCAGAAGGGTGGCTTTGGCAACGGCCATACGCACCAAATCCTTGCATTTCCCGGTGGCCTTGTCAGGTTCCCCCTGATGCACCCAACTGCACTGGTTGCGGATATTGGCCATCTCAAAGAGATATTTGTTCAGCCCGGCGTTGCGCATCATGTCCTGAAAGATGGCTTGGTGGGTGGCGGGACTGCAGGCGGCCACCACTACCCGGTTGAGATTATGTTCCTGGATCTTTTCCGCCATCTGTTTCTGGGCATCCTGGGAGCAGGTGAAGAGGTTTTCCTGGACGTAGGCCACCCCCGGGATCTCCCGGGCATTTTCGGCAATGGCCGGAACGTCAACAAAGCCGCCGATATTGATCCCGCAGTTGCAGACGAAAACTCCCACCCGGGGTTCCTCTTGAGCAACCGCCCTTTCGGGTGGATAAAATTTCTTTTTGACCTGGGTCCCCCGGGCCGGGGCCAGCAAACGGGTGGCCGCCGTTGCCGCGGCGCTGGCGTCCAGGACGGTTTCGGGGATATCTTTGGGACCCAGGGCCACCCCGCAGGCATAAATCCCCGGTTGGGAAGTCGTCACCGGAGTAAAGCAGCTGGAGTCAATAAAGTCATATTCATCTAATTGAACTCCCAAATCGGCCGCCAGTTGCCTGGTTTGTCCACTAGTCTCCATGGCCACCGACAACACCACCAGGTCAAAAACCTCGTCCTGCACCTCCCCCGCTTCGGTGACATAAGTGATCCGCAGATCGTGGCTCCCCCGGATTTCATCAATGGAATGGGGCCGACAGCGAATCAATTGAACTCCCTGGTCTTTGGCCCGTTCCAGGTATTTTTCATATTCCTTCCGGGAAGTACGCATATCCATGAAGAAAATGGTGGTTTCCAGACCGGGGCCGACATGTTCCTGGGCAATGAGGGCTTGTTTCAGGGCGGCCATGCAACAGTAGGACGAGCAGTATTCCTTGGCACCCGGCGACACGCTCCGGGAACCGGCGCACTGGATCCAGGCGATCTTGGCGGGTTCCCGCCCGTCGGAGGCCCGTTTCACATGCCCGGTGGTGGGCCCTCCGGGGCTTAACAGGCGCTCGAACTCCAGGTTGGTCACGACATTGGGATAGTTCCCATAACCATAGGTACCCAGCAGCCGGGCGTCCACGGTCTTGAAGCCCGGCGCCAGCACCACCGACCCGACGTTAACAGTCATTTGTTCCGGCTTCTGATCGAACTCAATGGCCTGTGAGAGGCAGGCCTGGGCGCAGGCGCCGCAGTCGCCCGTCAGGATCTGGATACAGTTCGAGGGGTCGATAGCCGGGGTGTTGGGGACGGCCTGGGGGTAAAGGCGATAGATATTCCCCCGGGCAGTCAGACCGACATTGAATTCGGACAGCTTGGGGAGCGGCGTCTTACCGCTGATCTGGCCCACGTCGGCGATATGGCCGGTGGGGCAGACAAAGGCGCAGGCGCCGCAGGTGCGGCAGACTTCTGAGAATTCCCCAAAGGGCGTCAAGACCTCCCGTTTGGCGCCCCGGCCCACCATGCCGATGGCGCCGACGTTCTGGAGTTGCTGGCAGATGCGCACGCACAGGCCACATAAGATGCAATCACTGTCACCGGGAGCATATTTCGACTCCGTCACGCCCATCTGCGCGGCCAGACGTTGGAGCGCCGGGACTTGGGGGCAGCGGGCCAGGAGGAGCTCCAGGGTCATTTTCCGGGCCTTCACAACCCGGGGGGAGTCAGTTAAAACAGACAACCCCTCTTCCACCGGCAGGGTGCACGAAGCCGTCAGCCTGGAACGCCCGTCCTTTTCCACCTCCACCACGCAGAGGCGGCAGCCGCCATAAGGCTCCAGGGCCTCGTGATGACACAGAGTGGGGATATAAATCCTTAATTTTTTAGCCGCCTCCAACACCGTGGCGTCAGGTGTCATTTCCACGGTTTGGTTATTTATTGTGAGGCTGATCATGGACTTACTCTCCTAAATCACAGCGGAGGCATCTCATGGCCTCCTTGCGGCATTGTTCTTCGGTAAACCCCAATTCCACCGCGAAAAAACTCTTAACACGTTCAATAGCCTTTAGTTTGGGCATCATCGGTC
>VGSX01000148.1 GCA_016874895.1 Deltaproteobacteria bacterium | reverse complement strand
AGCCGCCAATTCCCCGGACGTACCGCTGAACACCACCTCACCGCCCTGATTGCCCGCGCCCGGACCCATATCCACCACAAAATCAGCGCTGTTGATGGTTTCCGGATCATGCTCCACCACGATGACCGTGTTGCCCAGATCCCGCAAGGTCTTCAAGGTGCGCAGCAGTTGCAGATTGTCCCGCTGATGCAAGCCGATGCTGGGCTCATCCAGGACATAGAGCACCCCCGTGAGTTTGGAACCGATCTGGGTGGCCAGGCGGATGCGCTGTCCCTCGCCGCCGGACAGGCTGGCGGTGGTGCGGTTGAGGGTCAGATAGTCCAACCCCACATCCAGCAGAAAGCTCAGGCGCTCCGTGATTTCTTTGAGGACCCGGCGGCCGACGGCCTCCTGGTGTGGCGTCAGGGTCAGGCCGGCAAACCAGGCATGACACTGCCCCACGGTTAACTGAGTAATTTCGCTGATATTGTGGCCATTCAGGCGCACTGCCAGGGCCTCCCGGCGCAACCGGCCACCCTGACAGTCCGGGCAGGGCTGCCGGGTCATGAAGCGTTCGATCTCCTCCCGGATCAGGGCCGAATCCGTCTCCTGGTAACGCCGCTGCAGGTTAGGAATTACGCCCTCGAAAGTTCGCTGCTCCACGAGGCGCCGGCCATTGCGCTCATAGAAAAAATTAATGCTCTCCTGGCCGGAGCCGTACAGGAGCACCTGCTGCACCTCGGGGCTTAGCTCCTTAAAAGGCGTCCGGATGGCAAAGTCGTAGTGTTGCTCCAGGGCCTCCAGCATCTGTTGATGATACATGGACTGGCGATGGGCCCAGGGCAGAATGGCCCCCTCCCGGATGCTGAGGTCCGGATCAGGGGCCACCATGTCCGGGTCCAGCACCAGTTGGGTGCCCAAACCGCTGCAGGTGGCGCAGGCTCCCTGGGGGCTGTTAAAGGAAAACATCTGGGGGGTCAGTTCGGGATAGCTGATACCGCAGGTCTCGCAGGCAAAACGTTCACTGAACAACATTTCCGAGCCGTCCAGCAGGGTAATTTTTACCACCCCGTCGGACAACCCCACCGCCAGTTCCAGGGAGTCCGTCAGCCTGGTTTCCAGGCCGGGTTTCACCACCAGCCGGTCCACCAACACCTCGATGGTATGCCGCTTATTTTTGTCCAGGGTCACCGGCTCATCCAGGTCCAGCAACTCGCCATTCAAGCGGATACGGCTATAGCCTTCCTGCCGCAGACGTTGCAGCAGTTTCTGATGCTCACCTTTCTTGTTGACCACCACCGGGGCCAGCACGCTGAGGCGGGACCCTTCCGGCAGGGTCATAATCTGCTCCACCATTAGGGGGACGCTTTGGGAGGCTATGGGTTGACCGCACTGGTAGCAGTAGGGGACCCCGAGACGAGCAAAGAGCAGCCGCAGATAATCGTAAATTTCCGTGGAGGTGGCCACAGTGGAACGGGGATTCTGACCGGACTTGCGCTGTTCGATGGCGATGGCCGGGGACAGGCCCTCGATGAAGTCCACGTCCGGTTTGTCCATCAGTTCCAAAAACTGGCGGGCATAAGCCGACAAGGACTCCACATAGCGGCGTTGGCCTTCGGCATAAATGGTATCAAAGGCCAGGGTTGATTTTCCCGAACCGCTGACCCCGGTGATGACAATCAGGCTGTTCCGGGGCAGCGCCAGGTCGATATTTTTCAGGTTGTGTTCCCGGGCGCCTTTAATCACTATGTGTTGGGCGGACATAAAATTAATCTACTCTGTTAAAAAAACCTGGCGCTGCCGCCCCGGACTGCTACCCCTGGCACACAACCATCTGGATTGTCGGTAAGGGAAAATCGCGGCACAAGGTCGGATGAAACTGGTTTAATGAGAGTTAAGCATATCTTTTATCACCGCCGAGATAAAGATGACGCGGAGTATTTCCTCGGTGCTCTCGGCCTCTCAGCGGTGAATAGTTATCGAGCCGGAAAACCTCATAATCCCAGCATGAGCAAAGCCGGGTTCTCCACCAGGGCGATGAAATGCTGGAGAAAACGGGCTGCCTGGGCGCCGTCGATAATCCGGTGGTCAAAACTTAAGGAGATGGGCAGAATCTGGCGGACCTCAATGTTTCCGGCCCATACCCGGGGCAGTTCCTGCTTTCGGCCGATGCCCAGGATAGCCGTTTCCGGATAATTGATCACCGGTGTACCATGAATGCCCCGAATTGACCCGTAGTTGGTGATGGTGAAGGAGCCCCCCTGCAGGTCGGCCAGATCAATAGTGCGGTTTCTGGCTTTCGCGGCCAGATCCTGAATTTCCTGGGCCAGTTCCAGGATGCCTTTATCCCCGGCATTTTTAATCACCGGCACCATGAGGCCTTCGGGGGTATCGGTGGCAATGCCGATATTGTAATATTTTTTCAGGACGATGTCCTCGGCCTCTTCATCCAGGCTGGCATTGAGGTAGGGGTGCTCCCGTAAGGCAGCCACCGCGGCCCGAATGACAAAAGGGAGGAAAGTCAGATGCACCTGCCGGGCCTCGGCCGCTTCCCGGGCCTTGTCCTTAAGCCGCTTAAGATCAGTGATGTCAGCTTCCTCGGTGGCGGTGACTGTTACCGTAGCCTGCTTAGAACGGCTGACATTGCGGGAGATGGTCTTTCTGAGACCTTTAAAGGGGGCGTGTTCGATGTAGCCATAAAAATCGTATTTTTTGACTTTCCGGGCCGCGGGCTGGGGTTCGGCGGCCACCGGCTGCGCCGCCGCCGGGATGCTGGGAAGTTCTGCTGGAGCAGATAACGAGACGGCCTGGCGCACGTCGCTCTCCAGGATGCGTCCTTCCGGACCGCTGCCGGTTACCTGGGAGAGGTCCACCTCCAATTCCCTGGCCAGCTTGCGTACCACGGGGGTGGCCAGGACAGGTCGGGCCGCCACCGTCGGTTCGGGGGGTGCTTCTTCCAACACCCCCACCACCCCCACCCCCACCTGGGGAGAAGGCGCCGGGTCCCCCAGCAGTACGAACACTTCCCCCACGTGGATAACCGCCCCTTCGGCAAAGAGCAGTTTTACTACCACCCCATCCTGAGGGGCGGGGATTTCCACCACGGCTTTATCGGTTTCAACCCGGGCCAGAGGCTGGCCTTCCTTCACCAGATCACCTTCCTGGACCAGCCAGGCCAGTAATTCCCCCTCGGTGAGCCCTTCTCCCACGTCCGGAAGCTTGAATTCCAACGGCATAATTATCTCTCAATCAGAGGCATTCGTTAATGGCCGGGCGCCGCGATCGGCGCCATAAATTCCAGGGATAAGGCATAGCGCACCTTATTGGCTTTTTGCTCATTATGCCTCAGGATATCATGCTGGAGCAAGAGAGCCAGGTAGGTCCAGGCGGTTTTTTTGTTCAGACCGAAGTGGAATTCAAAATCCAGCAGACGGAACCAGTTGCCCTCGGTTCTGACTAAAAAATCCAGCAGACCCTCCGGCGATAGTTTCCGATTGGCCTGGTGCGGCAGGGGCAACCGGGAGAGTGCCCGTCGCAAGAGGTCGCGGAGCACTGGGGAGGTAGGAGCAACCGCATAAGTTGTTTCAGGCGGAGAAGTTTGGCGCGAGGGAGTATCTTGAGGAGACAGCCATTCTCCCTGCAAGCGGTGGAAATAATAGGTAACCTCGGGTTCGATGATCTGCACCAGGCGGAAAAATTGGGACAGGGTGATCTGACCGGCCAAACGCTGGACCAGGAAATTTTTCACCGCCTTTTTGACAAAATTCGTCCGTTCCAGCGGATTTCCCGGGAGGTGCTCCGCCTCCAGCAACACCTGAAAAAACATCCCGGCCACCAGGGTGGCGTCCAGGCCCTGGTGGCTTGGGGCCGCCAATGAACCTGAACCGACGACCCTGGATGGCTGGCTCAGGGTTAGATTTACCCCCCCGGTTTCTTCCCCCTCCAGGTGTTCTCTAACCACCGGGCTGCTGGGATGTGAGGCCCAGAGGTTGAACTCCTGTTCAAAAATCGGGAGTTGATCAGGCTCCCAGATTTCCAGGATGGCTTGACTCAGGGTGTGCACTACTGCCAGACGGGCTTCTTGTCGGAGCACTTCCACCACTTCCTTTAGGTGTTGAACGAACCCTTTATAGTGTAACATAAATTTGCAGCATAAAAAGCCGTTCACTTAAAAGACCCAGGTCAGTTTGAGGCTCGGGTGATCTTTTGTTTCTTGATCTTCTCCACCAGGGTGGTGCGGTTGAGATGAAGCAGTTGGGCGGCCTGATTTTTCACCCACCCGGCCTGATCCAGGGCCTTGATGATCAGCTGCCGCTCAAAGTCGGAGACTATTTTTTGCAGGGGCAACCCTCCGGCCGGAATCTCCAGATTAAAACGCAGGGTTTCCTGGGAAGTTAGCTGAAAGCGTTCCGGCAAGTCTTTGACGTCGATGACCTCGCTTTCCGACAAGATCACCATTCTTTCCATGAGGTTTTCCAATTCCCGGACATTGCCCGGCCAGGCGTAACTCTCCAATCGGCTCATCGCCGCCGGCGTCAACCTGGGGGTCGGTTTCTTTTTTTTCTTGCTAAAATCTTGAATGAAATGGTCCACCAGGATGGGAATGTCGGCCCGCCGTTCCCGCAGCGGGGGGATTCTGATGGGAATAACGTTAAGCCGGTAGAATAAATCCTCCCTGAATCGGCCGTTCTGTACCAATTCCTGCAAGTCGCGGTTCGTGGCTGCGATAACCCGGATATTGACCTTGAGGGTTTTGTTGCCGCCGATACGTTCGAACTGGTGATCCTGGAGTACCCGGAGGATTTTAACCTGTAAATTAGGACTCATATCCCCTATTTCGTCCAGAAAGATCGTGCCTCCGTGGGCCTGCTCAAAACGGCCGATGCGGGTGCGGATGGCATGGGTGAAGGCGCCCCGTTCATGCCCGAACAGCTCGCTCTCCAGTAAATCCTCGGGAATAGCGCCGCAGTTTACCGGAATAAGAGGATTGCCCCGGCGGTAGCCGTTATAATGAATGGCCCGGGCTACCAATTCCTTGCCGGTTCCCGATTCACCTAAGATCAGCACGGTGCTGTCGGTATCCGCCACCTTGCGGATAATATCGAACACCTGGCACATGGGTTCGCTGGCGCCGATGATATTGTCAAAACCGAATTTCTTGCGGAGCTGTTTTTTTAAGAGGATATTCTCCTGCCGCAGGCGCTGGTGTTCCAGGGCCCGGGCCACCACCACGAGGAGCTCCTGGGATTCCACCGGCTTACAGAGATAATCGTATGCACCCAGGCGCATGGCATTCACGGCGTTCTGGATGGTACCGTAGCCGGTAATAATGATGCAGCCGGTTTCAGGGAAATGATTCACCAGGTATGACAAGACCCCCATGCCGTCGACGCCGGGCATGGAGAGATCGGTGAGGACCAGGTCGTAGGCCCGCTCCTGCAAGAGCTGCAATGCTGCAGTTCCGTCGGCGGAGATATCAACCTCGTACCCCTCCTCGGTCAACAATTCGCTGAGGTTTTCCCGCACCGCACTGGCGTCATCCACCACCAGAATGCTTGCCTGGGCCATAGACCATGGTCCTTATACCGTTTCCGGTTTCTGGTTTCCAGTTTCCGATTAAAACATTATTTATTATTTGATAGTTGAGATATTAGATTGTTGCATTCCAAACCGAACTTGGTATTACTGGTGATAAAAATAGTATCTATACCATAATCAGACACAAGGGCGCTGTCAAGAATTTGTCGGAGATTCAGTCCAAGGACTTATTCGTTCCCATCCGGAAACTCGGTTGTTCAGGCTGGGGCCCCACCTGTCAGGAAACAGATTTTTCCAGATGGCTAATGGTTAGGGAGAGATAAGAGAGAAAATTAAAGATAACAAGAGGTTAGCTTGTAGCCAAAATAGTCCGCCAAGCCGACCGAGCGAAAATTTCAAGAATCAGTCATATCGTGATAACTATCTGAATTTAGTTCTTAAGCTGACCGCTTACAGATCTGGGTAGTTTAATTCCTTCCGGGCTTCGGGGTAGGCGGTCTGCAGCACCTGAAAGCTCCGGTGGAACAGGAAGCCGTCCACCAGGTCGGTGCGCACCCGGCCGCCAAAGCCGTCACACTGGCCTCAAATTTCCCTCTTCCCTTTTCCCTTACTTTAAGGCCTGAGTTCCCGCACCTCCAGGTAATCGTCCTCCGAGGCCAGAAAATTACGAAACGCGGCCACCACCAGGTAACGTTCAACGGTCAGTTTCAACAGGGCACAGTCCGGCGACTGGCAGAAACTGCGCATATAGGGGTGTTTAAAGAGGTAAAGATTGAGAAACTGTTCGTGTTCGGGGGGGTCGGGCTCAGCCGCCCGGGCCAGAATAGTCACGGCCACGGCCTGCTGGAAGTCATCCACCTGATTCTTGCGGTTGTCCACCAAGAGCGACACCCCGGGATGCTGCTGGATATTGGCATACTTGTGGGTCTGTCGTTTCGTGGCCACGATGACGTGTTTCAGGTCGTCGGTGACGGCGAAAGCCATGAGGCTGCAATAGGGCTGGTCCTCGCCGGAGGTGGCCAGGACAGCCAGTTTCTGGGAGGTGAAGAGACCGCGCACGTTTTGCTTGAGATCGGCATCGTTCATGGGGACCTCGATTCAATGAATCAAAAATAGGTTTTCCTGATTTCCGCGGCCTGGCGACGGATGGCCGCCATCTGGTCGGGTTGTGACCTTTTGTTTTCCAGGGCGCGCAGCTGGTAAGCCAGCCGGACATTTTGTTTTAACCGGGCATACTGCCGGTCCAGGAAGTCCCAATACAGGGTGCTAAAAGGGCAGGCCTCGGCCCCGAGACTTTTGTCGGGTTTATAGGTGCAGCCTGAGCAGAAATTGCTCATGCGATGGATATAATTGCCGCTGGCGCAATAGGGCTTGGAGCCCACCAGGCCGCCGTCGGCGGCTTGACTCATGCCCAGGGTGTTGGGCAGGGAGACCCAATCGATGGCATCCACGTACATGGCCATATGCCAGTCATGAAATTTCCTGGGATGCACCCCGAAAAGCAGGGCGAACAGACCCACCACCATGAGGCGGTGAATATGATGGGAATAGCCATGCGCCAGGATAAACTGCATGGTCTGGCGAAAACAGTGCATGTCGGTATCCCCGTGCCAGAAGAAGGACGGCAGGTCCAGATGCTGGTCGAAATAATTGTGATCCCGGTATCCCGGCATATGCAGCCAATATAACCCCCGGATATATTCCCGCCACCCTAAGAGCTGGCGCACGAAACCCTCCACACTATTTAACGGGGCGGCCAGCTCCTCGCAGGCCTGCAGCGCCTTGGAGAGGCATTGCCGGGGATTGAGGAGTTTGAGATTAAGGGGCGCAGACAGCCGGGAATGATAAAGAAAGGGTTGCCCGGTCCACATGGCGTCTTCGAAGTCCCCGAAGCGGGGCAGGCGGTGCTCGATGAAATCCGCCAGGAAATCCTCGGCCTGGGCCGCAGTTACCGGGAGGGTGAAATGCTCCAGGCTGCCGGGATGATCCCGGAAACGCCGGCGCACCAGATCTATGACTTCCTGAGTAATAGCGTCCGGAGGGAACGTGCGGGGGGCCGGGATCTCCGGGGGGCCGCGGCGGCCGAAGGTCCTCCGGTTGGCTTTGTCGAAATTCCAGAGGCCGCCCACAGGCTTACCCTGGGGGTCCAGGAGAATCCGACGGGAGCGGCGCATGTGTCGATAAAAATGTTCCTGTAGCAGGTTTTTGCGGTCGGCCGCGTACTCCTTAAATTCCGCCACGGAGCACAAGAAATGGGTATCGGGGCGGATATCCAGGGGCAGGCTGAGGTCGGCGGCAACCTGCTGCAAGGCCGTGAGCACCCGAAAATCCCCCGGCCGGACCAGGATGAGCTTTTGAGGCTTTAAACGCCTGGCATCCTGGTGCAGGACCTGGGAAAAGGTTTTACCCCGGTCCGAGGCCGGGTCAGGGCCGAGTTCATGGTAGTGCACCGTAACGCCCCGGCTGCGCAACTCTTCCCGGAAATGCCGCATGGCCGCGAAAAAATAAGCCAGCCGGAGCTTGTGGCTCCAGACGTAGTCGGCCTCTTCCTGCACCTCGGCCATCCAGACTGCGTCCTGGGCCGGATCGAATCCCTGGAACACGGCGCTGGTATGGT
>VGSX01000147.1 GCA_016874895.1 Deltaproteobacteria bacterium | reverse complement strand
TAACAAAGTGTTGTGGTTTGGAGAAGGAAGCGGCCTGCCTGGATATTTGAACAATCTCCCCAAGGACAAACCTATTGATATTTTCCGTTTTCCTCCTGTGGCGGCCCTGGGTTATGCGGCGGCGCACCTGTATCTCTGGCTTCAACTTGAATACGAGAAGAAACCCAAATCTGGCCCGCAACGTATTATTGAACATTGCGAATCCACCGAAAATGATTGGGAAAGTGGTTTTTTCCATAATGACGATGATGACGACGATGAAGGCGGCGGGCTACTCGGATATTAATCGAATTAAGCAAACCGCCCTCCATCGGTTCTTAATCATCAATGGCTTAAGAGCCTTATTTAGAGGCCATTTTTTAACGATTCCGGCGAAGGCAAGGGTTAGGTAAGGGTCTAATGGTTTTCGTCAAAATTCGCTGTCCTGTGAAGGCATGGAAACCGAAATTTGGCCTACTCAGAGGATACCACTATCATCCGGCTGCATGAGAAGCCCCAGGAGAGGTCCTGGATATAATTTTTTATTTTATCTTGACAGTTTTGATAATTTAAGAAAGTATGCAAATAATCTCGGATTTATTCTATGAACAAGCTAATTGCAGCCCTTAGTATAATTCTTTTCACTCTAGGAAGCCAGGGATGTGCCTTGCCGGTTCTGGTAGCTGCTGCGGCAGTAGGGGGCGCCGGCTTAGCAGCAGGTGGGGCCGGCTTAGCAGTCGGCCAATCGAAGCAGGCAGACGCTAAGTTGAAGGAAGTGGCTGCAAAATATAGGAGCGATTACAATCAGTATGTAATAGAAATGGAAAAAATCAACATCGAAAGGGAAAAGCAGGGTCTTAAACCGAAGCAATCTTTGTGTTTTGAAGAATGGATTTTGACTCAAAAACTTACCCCAGAAGAAATGGCATTATTTAAGAAAGACCTCCCATCTGACAAACCAGAAGCGGTTAGTGGTGGAGAAGCTCTCCCCACAAGCGCACAATCTCACCCTTTTCCCCCCTAAAATCCGCAGGTGTGCACACTATTTGCACACCCAATAAAAGAAGGGTTAGCCCGATTGAGCTAACCCCTTGATTTCTTTGGTGGAGCTGAGGGGAGTTGAACCCCTGACCTCTTGAATGCCATTCAGGTCAGGGGTTTTCTTATGAGATGTAGGCACAATCACACTTTGCTGGATTTGCTATAAAAATGGTGTATAACCATTATAATGGAACCGTCCTAAAAATATCCCTATCAAGGGGTGAATGGTAAACATTTGGTAAACGATGGGCCAGGGGAATTGCCTTCGGCACCCCTGGCCCAGCATTTCAATGGACCAAAACCATCCCGGCCTCCGGGCTTGACCCCTGTGTCTAACACTTTCCAACCATTCATTGCCTGCCCACTGCCGCTTTCTTCTCCTGTCCCCCTCTTGTAAGCAAAAATCGAAACAGGTTAGAGTGTAGCCACTTCCCGTGAGCAAATCAATCTGTGCTCCCGGACCTGATCCACCTCGCCCTTGCCCTGCCGCTGCCCGGTGTTGGCCCCTGCTGCCCTGGCCCCTTACCCTGGTCCACCGGCCCCAGCCCGGCCACTATACTGTCCCCCTCTTCGCGGCCTAAAAAGGAAACCCGGAGACGGGACTCCTACCCCCCCTGGTTAATATGATCGGCCTGGAGATTTTTTCAATTTTTCATTTATTCAGCAACAAAAAAGACCTCTTACTTTCCGGCTTGGGAGAGAGTTCATAGATGCTGGGTTCTCCAGTTGGGCTATTTCGGCATAGGGACCGACCTATTGCTTCTTATATCAGCCTTAAACTAACCTGATCTAGGGAGGGAACCAATTTCACCGGATGTATTAGAATTTGATTTAGTACTTGGTATTTGAATGTTTCCTCAAATTTGTGGTATTCTGCCTTCTGAGAGAAGATTTTATTTCAATAAGACGATCTCTTAGAAGTTTTCCTTTGGCCAAGAGTCCTTTTGAGAAATCTGCATTAGTAGGCAAGCACGAAAAAAACTAAAATTCTTCCTCCTGGTCATCCCCTCCTGATCCCATCTTCTCAGGAGTGCTTGCCTGAACTATCCAGTTGGAATTTATAACTTATCATATGGAGATGAGAATGGCTGGCTTCGAACCCAAGGTGGATTTGAGCTTTCCGGTTCTGGGTAAGCTGCTTCAAGTAGATCATGGTTACGCCCTTTACGGGGCCATCAGCCGGGTGTTGCCGGTTATCCATGAGGACCGGGAGATTGGCCTGAAACTAGTGCGTGGGCGTTATGTCGGCAATGGCCTGCTGGATATTTCACCAGCCTCCGAGCTGGTCTTGCGGCTGCCGATAAACAAAGTCGGGCAATACCTCGGTCTGGCCGGGAAAAAACTGGAAGTTTTGGGAAACGACTTGAGAGTCGGGGTGCCGCACCCCAGGGCCTTAATCCCGGCGGCGGCCCTGTATTCGCCTTTGGTGACCACAAGAAATTGCCAGGACCAGGAGCGGTTTGAAGCTGAAGTAAGGAGCCAGATGGTGCGGCTGGAGCTCAAGGGGCGACTGACCATCGGCAAGCGCCGAACCTTCCAGGTGCACGGCAAGCAGGTGGTGGGCTACGGAGTCCTGGTCTCGGAGTTAACCGCGGCCGAATCCATTCGCTTGCAGGAACAGGGCCTGGGCGGCCGCCGCAAAATGGGTTGCGGCTTTTTTGAGGTAGTAAAAAGTGAGCCGGAGAGTTTTTATGATAAAGCCTCAGGAATTGCTGGCGAAAAGCCCTGATAACAGTCAAACCACTGCTAAGCCGTGGGAATCGTTGCCGGGCCACACCAGGCAGGTTTTAAATGCGGCTAAGAAGATAATAGCCGCCGTAGAGAATTCCCATGGCTTTCAAAAGCATCGGGAAGGCTTCGATTTATTTCAACAACTGGCATTGATGGGAGCCATTTTTCATGATCTGGGAAAAGCGACCAACATATTCCAAGGAATGTTGCGGAGAGAAAGAGATTATTGGAATAAAATACATCCGGTTCGCCATGAAATATTGAGTGCTTTAATCATTGCTTATCTTGATAACCCCATTAAAGACTGGGCTCAAGAAGTTTTTAACAACAATGGAAGGCATTTCCTTTGGATGGTAAGTTGGGTTGCTGGAGGACACCATCTCAAGCTCCACCTGGATCAGCCATACCTTAGAAAAGAAACGGATAGATTGGTTAGGGTTCAGGGAACGCCGAGAGAATTCATATTTTGGGGATCGCATCCAGATGTTAAAGAAATCGTTGAAATGGTGGCTTGTTTTGCTTCCTCCAAAATAAAGGTTCCGGAGCTACAGGATGTAATTATTCCCCTTGATGAAGATGATGACCTTAATGCTCAGAACCTCACAATAATGGTCGAGGATTATGTTGATGATTCCGATCAGAGGTCTGCTCAACTTTCCGTTGAGGAAAAAATGGCCCTGTCATTGGCTAAAGCGGTGGTGATCGCGGCCGACGTAGCCGGATCGGCCTTGACCACAGAACCAACCGACCCATCGGGTTGGATTGAAGCAGCTTTGCAACAGACCTTGTCGCCGGAAGAGCTGGACAAAGTCATCAAAGATAAACTTGGCGGCATAAGTTTGCGCTATTTTCAAAAGTTGGTGACAGAAAGCACCGCGCCGGTGACTCTGACTATTGCCGGCTGCGGCAGCGGCAAAACGGTGGCCGCTTATTCCTGGGCCAAGCACCGGGCCGTGGGCAAGAAACTGTTTTTCTGCTATCCCACCACCGGGACGGCTTCGGCGGGATTTGAAGATTACCTGTTGGCCCAAAGCACCATGGAGCGATCTCTCCTGCACGGGCGTGCCCAGGTGGACCTGGAAAGGATGCTGGGAACCGCGGAAGAGGACCTTTGGGAAGAAAACCAGCGGTTGGAGTCATTAAAAGCCTGGCCCCAGCAGGTCATCGCCTGCACCGTGGACACCGTATTGGGGATAATGCAAAACCAACGCCTGCCTCTGTACAGTTTTCCCGCCATAGCCTCCGGGGCCTTCGTCTTCGACGAGATTCATAATTATGATGCCAAGCTTTTTGGGGCATTGTTGAGATTTTTAAAGACTTTCAATGAGGCTCCCGTTTTGCTCATGAGCGCCTCTATTCCCGAAAATCGCCTAAAGCTCTTGCAAGAAACTTTGGGAGAACGGCTGGGTGACCCAATAACAGGGGACCAGGAATTGGAAAACCTGGAGCGCTACCAATTACAGTGGTGCCAGGGGCCGGAAGACTGCTGGGCCACGGTGACACAAATCTTGCAAAACCGGGGAAAGGTGCTCTGGGTCTGCAATACCGTGGCTGATGCAGTGGCGGCTTACGACCATGCTCTATCCATGGACCTGCCTGTATCGCCGGTTCTTTATCACAGCCGTTTCCGCTACAGGGATCGGGTGCATTTACAAGAAAAGGCCATCAAACAGTTCCGTCAGAAAGGCCCGGCACTGGTGGTCAGCACCCAGGTATGTGAAATGTCTTTGGATATCAGCGCCGATTTGATGGTCACGCCCCTGGCTCCCTTCCCTGCTTTGATACAACGTTTGGGGAGGCTTAACCGCTACCCCAAGGAAAATTCCCCTCCATGTTTATCTCTGGTCTACGATTTTTCTTGCCCGGAAAACCGCCCATACCGGCGGCAGGAACTGGTTCTGGCGAAACAGGCCCTCTCCGCCCTGGTTGATAAACCTTTAAGCCAGGGCCATCTGGCCGCGGCTTTGGAAAAAGTCCAGGTGTCCGAAGAAATCAAGACTCATTCGGCCTGGCTGGATGGAGTCCAGGATAAGGTCTGGCAGAGCAACCAGCGTCCGCTACGGGAAGGCGATGCTTCCGTAACCGTCATCTTGAGGCAAGACCTTCCCGAAATCCAAAACGAATTGAAAAATCGTGGACAGAAACCCAATTGTCACAATGTGGCCGCCTGGACTATCCCCATGTACTTTTATCCGCAGTTCATGGTTTCTGAACGCCTGGGGGGCTATCCGGTGGCCGGAGAGGACATCATCGAATACGATTTGGTAAGGGGGGCAAAATGGAGAAAACAGGGATGGCAGATAATCTAGCGCCAAAGGTGCAATGGTTCTTGACCGATGAGGGAATGGGCGTTTTGGAACGGGCCGGGCTGGCGGGTTTGTATTTATCCCTGACCGCGGCTGAGAAGTGGGCCGCCCAGGGCGACTCCCAGGCCCAAGAACTCCAGCGTATTTTAAGCTGGGAGTTGTCGGACCAATCCGTGAAACTGTGGTGGGCGGGCGAAGATTTGCCTGCCTTGGCCAAACTGGTGGAGTGGGCCTGGCAGATAAAGGAAGGGGTTTATTATCTGCCCGGCCTTCACCGTGATCTGGATACCAGAGAGCATCATTTCCTGCGGATCCCAACACATTCAGGGATAGTGGCAACCTTCCTGCAATATACCGGGCAATTAAGGCCAGCCCTGGAAGACCAAACCTCAATATTAGTTCCTTTAGATGTTTCTGACCCAACCAAAACCCTGAGTATTAGATACAGGCCTATAAAGCAGGGCCAAACGGTCAGACAAATCAGGGTACTGAAAGAGATCGACCCTTTAACCAGGCAAGGAGATTACCGGGAGATCTCTCTGGCGGGATGGATACATCCGGGGTCAGCTCCCCGATATGACACGGACGCGGCCTGGACGGCAACCACGGAGAAGGCCCTGCTGCTCCTCTTCGCCCCGATCGCCTGTTTCTACATGAAGCTGCCCAAAACCAAAGCCAAGAAAAGGATGCGGGAGAACTGGGCCTTCGTTGTGCCCGAGATAACTTCTTTAAATGACATTTTGTCGAGATATGGGGAAATGCAAGTAAGCCTGCAGAACCGTTTTGATGACATTCAAGTTCAGGGATTGGAAGACGCCGGGTTCCGGTTTGCAGTGGCATATGCCGGCCGGGCTTTGCAAAGGAAATTTTCAGTAACGGAGATTAATGTCGTAGCCATGGGAGTTACCGATTATTACTCTGCAATGCCCACAGTAACAACAAAAATACGAAAGAAAATCTTGAGGTTAAATCCAACAGACATCTCCATAAATCGTTATCGTATTTTGATGAAAATCATGTCTAATGTCTTTGAACCACGGAAACTAAAAGAGGAGGAAAGAACCGATGATAACAGTGAAATAACACCCACGCACTGGATTCGCCAACCCACGGCCAGAGGCCGCATTGCCGAGAACCTGGTTAACAACCTGCCATGGTACCGAGAACTGGCCTGGCCGCCGGCATGGCAAGTCGATGAGGTGGAAGACCAACGTAAAAGACTTAAAGATAACATTTCCACCGAACGGCTATGGTTTAGCAATCTGCAAAAACGGGATTGGAGGGCATTGATGGACCTTGTAAAGGAACAAGCTATGTGGGACAGCCTTGAGGAGCAGGCTTTCTTTGCCATCTACCACCAGACCTTGCGTAACGTTTTAACCAGAGAGGTGGAAGGACTTTCCCGGGGTGGGGCCAGAGACTTGCGAGAGCGCTGGGAGAACCGGGTGGAAAAAATCCGGCGTGACCTGATGAGAGCCAAGACCCTGGATTCAAACCGGAAAACCATCGTGGAATTTCTTGCCGGAGGCGGCGGCAGTAAGGAGCTAACCGAAAAAAAGGAGGCCATCTGGGGATTTCTCAATCATCCGTATGACTGGAAGAAGGCGCGTGACCTAGCCCTGCTGGCCCTGGTGACTTTTACCGATAAACGCCTGGCAAAGAGCGAAGGAAAAGAGGAGGGAAAAGCCCATGAGTAAACATCTGTTCGGCATGGTCCTCACCCATCAGGGAATCTATGCCAACAACCGGGGGGAAAATGAAGGCACCGCCACCACCTTGCAAAAGGTTCTGGGCCAAGATGGAGACCTATACACCACAGTATCGGCGGAGTCCATCCGCTATGCTCTCCGAGAAGGCTGGCAGATGCAGAAGCTTCCCCTGAACCGCATCCACCTGGATCATCAGGAATGCAAAATTCAAGACAAAACCTTTACCCACTGGCATAAGCATTTGGACGACGATGCCCTGGGATATATGCACGCAACCAAGGAGACCTTGAGCAGAAGAGGCATACTCGAAATTACTCGGGCCATCTCCACCACTCCCTGGCGGGGGGAAATCATGCAGAATTTCGCCAGTCCTGGCAGTAATGCCGGTGTTTCTCATAAAAATCCCATACCCTATGCCGTTGAAGTTCATCATACACGTTACCAGTTCGGGTTCGCCCTGACCCCGGCCTCCCTGGGACGGGAGGGGAATGGCAACCAGGATAATCTTTCTGCGGAGGAAAAAAGGAAACGTCTCCAGTGGCTTTTGGAAGGTTTTCTTAATTTGCGCCGGGTGGGGGGAAATCACGCACGTTATCTTAGCGATTACTCGCCTGAGGCCATCATTCTTCGCTGGACCGATGACCCGGCTCCCCGCATCCTTTACTGCTTTGAACAGGACGATAAGGGGCGGATCAGCTTGCGTCAGTTGCTCACCCGGCTCAAAAGCGGGGATATCCTGCCGGAAGAACTTATCATCGGGACCTCTCTGGATCTTCCAGAACTGGGAGAGGCAAATATTAAGCCTAAGCCGGGAGTCAAACAAGCGATCCACGACCTCATAGGGCGGGTTACAGATGATGATTTGAATCCCCGATAGAGAATTGGAGTAGGCATATGGAAACGCTCTGCCTGTTCGTGGAGGTCCCGGTATGCGCCTTCAGGCCTCATTGGTCCAGGGAATATCAGGACACTTATCCCTTTCCTCCGCCTTCCACCGTATATGGGATGTTATTGTCTTTGGCGGGGGTGGATTGGCAGCAGAAAGGTAAATATGCTGGAGTGCATATGGCCTTGGCTTTAGAGGGAGAGCCGAAACAATCACGAGTCTTGCGCAAGTTCAGGCGGTTCAGCGCCAGCAAAGTTGTTGACCCCTTTACCTTCCGACGCCCGGATTATCAGGATCTCCTGCTCTGGCTCAAACTGTGGGTCTGGATTCACGATGGAGAAGCGCAAGCCTCCCTGGTGGAGAAGGTTAGAATTTCACTCACCCCTGCACACCGGGGAGAGATTCAAAGATATGGTGGTCTTTCTTTGGGTGAGTCTTCCCATCTGATTAATGATGTTTCACTCAGGGAACCTGACTGCGAAGGCCGGTTTCTCTGCCGTGA